>CAWGAO010000006.1:0-87643 GCA_963820595.1 Candidatus Tagabacteria bacterium | reverse complement strand
ATTGTTTTAGGCATAGGCGTCGGATTCCTTGTTGCCGGTATTCTAGGACCTATTTATAACATCACTGCCGGTATTTAAGCAATTTGGGGGTTTACCCCGTTAGAAGTTCAGCCGACCGCCGAGAGTTTAAAAAACGGATAAAAGCGAATCCGCCTTCGGCTCCCCATCAATTACGCGCCTTATTGTGTTGAAAACTTCTAATGGGGTTTATCCACAGCAGAACGTCTCCGGATCTCCGGGAACCTGCTATAATTAATAAAGCATCGAAAAATAAAAGAAAAGGCCGATTTTTAAATAATATTTGCTATAAAAATGTTTAAAAGATCAAAAAAAGGTTTTACCTTAATTGAGTTATTGGTAGTTATCGCAATTATTGGCATTTTGGCTTCGATATTTTAGCATCTTTAAATAGCGCCCGCACTAAATCCCGCGATGCCCGGCGTATTGCCGACCTCAAGCAGATTCAATTGGCTTTGGAGCTTTATTTTAATTCCAACAGCGCTTATCCGACCGCTCTTAGTGCTTTAGTTACGGGAGGCCAATTGCCCGTATTGCCGCAGATCCGTTGGCTGCGATAGGCGTTATTACTTTGTGCCGTACGACTGCCGGCTACTGTTATGCTTACTGTCCTTCAACCGGTCCGACCTATTACCACTTAGGCGCTAATCTTGAAGATCTCACTAATCCGGCCTTGAAGTCCAAAAGAGGATTAAACTCATCCGGCGCAACTTGCGTGACCGGAAGCACTTACATAGGCGGTTTTGACGGCACAGGAGCGACAATTTATGATATTGTTCCTTAGAGTTGCTTAATTTGTCATTGAGATGGAAGTTTGTCGAGCACATAAAATATTTATGTGCTCGGTTTGCTTTGAATATGGTAAAATTATATTAGGAAAAATAAGAAGCGTAGCCGCGACTGATGCGGCGTAGCGACTATATTTTTCTAACCCGCCTAAATTTTTATGAAAGAAGTTTTCAAAAATAAACCAGTAATATAGAAATATGGGATTAAATTATTTCGTGTTAGCGGCTATTCCAATAAAAACTTTGGCGGGTGCTCAAAATTTAATAAAAATTTATTTCATTATCATTCATTAATTTTTAAAAATTTTGGCATGATTTACGTTTTTATATTTATATTCGGTTTGATTATCGGGAGTTTTTTGAATGTAGTGATAATTCGCTATAACACCGGCGAATCTATTGTTTATTCCGGCTCGCGCTGTTTTTCCTGCGGCAAACGGCTTTCTTGGCAAGAGCTTGTTCCCATTTTCAGTTTTTTGATCCAAAAAGGCAGATGCCGACAATGCAAAAGCAAAATTTCTTTCCAGTATCCTTTGGTCGAATTTTTGACTGCTTTGCTGTTTTTGACGGGTTTTTTAAAATTTTTTCCTGATTTTCCATCCGTTTTCTCTTATTGGGTGATTGCCAGCCTGCTGATTGTAATTTCCGTTTATGATTTTTATCATCAAATAATTCCCAATAAAATCGTTTATTTGCTGATTTTTTTTGCTTTTGGCTATTGGTTTTTTATCGGCGGAGCAACTTTGACCGGTTTTTTGGCCGGGATTTCGTTTTTTGCTTTTTTCTTTCTGCTTTGGTTCGTATCCCGCGGCCGTTGGATGGGTTTTGGAGACGCTAAAATTGCTCTTGCCGGCGGCTGGCTTCTAGGCTTTATAAATGGCCTTGTTGCGATATTTTCTGCCTTTTGGATTGGCGCGATATTCAGTATTTTTTTATTGCTCTTTTTGCCGAAAACCTTTACACTTAAAAGTAGGATTCCTTTCGGGCCATTTTTGGCACTCGGAATAATCATTGCGTTTTTGTTTGGCAGTATTATTTTTAAAATTTATTTAGGCGTTTTTATCTAAAACTTATGCTTGTTTTCCGGGCAGACTTGTCCGGGGGCAAGGTTTCTAAGGTCGAACATAAAACTTAATTATTAAATAAAAATAAAGAAAAGAAAATGAGAGATCTTTTAAAGAAAAACGTTCAGCCCACCGTTGTCTGGTCTCTAATTGGGGCCATTGCCGTAATAGTTCTCTTGACGATATTTATTCAGCTTGGACAAGTGCGCCTATTCGGGAAAACTTCCCAAAAACCTGCCGTGAGTTCGTCATTAACGGACGCAATGTTAATACTTGATTACGGAAACGGCAAAGTGCGGAGATTTCAAGGCCCGATTGCTGAAAACGCAAAAGTTTGGGATATGTTTCAGCAGGCGATTGCGGTGGGGGGAATCAATGTTGAGATATCCGACCATTTTATACCCCAAGCTATTGACGGATTGAAAAGCGGCATCGACGGCAAACATTGGAATCTCTATGTCAATGGTGTCAAGCAAAAATTTACTCCTTTTGAAGTTCCGGTAAACCCCGGCGCCGAAGTGGTTTTTAAATTTGAGTGATAGAGATGCAAATATACGAATGGATGTATTCGAGTGATACAAATAAAATTCGTAAGCGCATTATTCGCATGCAGGGATTTAGCATAATGGAGATAATAGTCGTTATGGCGATTATGGTTACAGTCGCCTCTTTGATTTTAGCCAATTATCCCGGTTTTAACGAACGCCTTGCCGTGCGGGGCGCCTCTGAAGAGATCGCGTCTTCCCTTCGCCAAGCTCAGGCATACGGTTTAGGCGTAAAAGAGTTTGTGCCGGGAAGCCAGAGTTTTCCCGGTTACGGCCTTTATTTTCAGCGCGTTGATCCAGTAACAGGCCTTCCATCCACCTCCTATGTTTTTTTCGCCGATAAAAATAAGGATTTTCTGTATACCGATTCAAGCGAAAAGATAAGCAACATGCTTATTCAGGGAGGCGTTTATATTTATGATTTGTGCGCGAATCAAAAACAGATTCCTGCGGGTCCCTGCAGTCTCGCCAGTTTAAATGTCGTTTACACCCGGCCGGCTCCCCAGGTAAGTTTAAAAAGCGGAAGTCTCTCATATTCTGACCTAGAGGTGAAAATCAAGGGGCCGAAAGGAACTGCCGAAACAATTGTTATATGGTTAAGCGGTGAAGTAAGCGTTGAGTGAGCGATGCTAATTTACGAATTTATGCGAATGATACTAAAAAAATTTAAAATTCGCATGGGCGTATTCACATTGCCGAAGGCCAAAGGCCGAAGGTGCGCTATTTGCATGCAAGGGTTTACCCCCCACCAATTTGTGGATTATATCTTTTTATAATGAAAACATTCAGAACCAAATTGATTTTTATTGATTGCAAAAAAAATGGATTGGTGGGGGGGTTTACTCTTTTGGAAACTCTCGTTGCACTTACAATTTTAACTTTTGCCGTTTTAGGACCGCTGACTCTGGCTGCTTTCAGTATCCGTTCGGCCAGCCTTTCACAGAACCAACTCACCGCGTTTTATCTCGCTCAAGAGGGCTTAGAATACATTAAAAATCGCCGCGATAATAATGCTCTGGCGAACCCGACGGGAGATTGGTTGGGGGGCGTGACTAACTATTGCGAGACTACTGCCGGTTGTACGGTTGATGTGAGCAATGACACTATCAGCCCGTGCCCCAGCGGCATTTGTCCCAATTTAAGATTTGACAGCATCAACGGTGTTTACAGTTATGCTCCCGGCGGCACGAACACTCTTTTTATCCGCAAGATCCAGCTCACCCATATCGAAGATGTTGAGGAAAAAGTTGACGTTACGGTTTCCTGGCAAGAAAGATTTGGGTCCCAATCTTTCACGTTAGAAGAAAATATTTTTGATTGGCCATAATGAAAGGACTTACTTTCGCATCGATTTATAAATTGTATTTTTTAATAACAAAAACATTTAGAAATAAACGGGTTCTTATTATTTGTAGAAAAAATGAATTATTGAAAGGGTTTACCCCCACACCATATCGTGACATTCTGCGCTTAGGCAAATCTTTGCTAGATATTTTAAATCACAAAATTAAACAAATGAGAAATGCACGAGACATTTACGGCGCAGAAAATTTGCAATGCCGCGATTGGTGTAGGGGGTTTAGCCTTATCGAATTAATTGTTGCGATTTCGCTTTTTTCTGTAGCGGCTACTATCGGTACGGGCGCGCTGCTCTCCGTTAGCGATGCCCAGCAAAAAGTTCTGGCTTTGCGCATTGTTCAGGATAATTTCAGCTACTTGTTCGATACAATAACAAAAGAAATTCGCACGGGAACGAACTATCACTGCGGTATAAGCATTAATGATTTTGATTTTTATAATAGTCCTCGTGATTGCAGTTCTCCCGGCGGACCCTCCTTCACTTTTCGAAACAATGCCTCCGAAAAAATCACCTATCGTTTAAACAACGGCAGAGTGGAAAGGATTATAAACGGCAACGACTTGGCTCCTGTCGTTTTAACGTCTCCTGCCGCGAATGTAACCAATTTGTCTTTTTATGTGGTGGGTTCGCCGACAAACGATAATAAGCAGTCGAGAGTGACGATTATTTTAAGCGGAACAGCCGGCATTAAAGAGAGGATAAAATCTCATATTGACGTTCAAACAACGGTTTCTCAACGCAGCTTGGATTCATAAATATGGAAAAATTATATAAAAATGATGGGTTTACCCTGCACCTCGAAATTCCCCGCCATTTATGGTGGGGATGTAAAAGTATAATCGAAAAATTATTAAGAAAGCTTTGTCCTTTAGAACGAGGTGCAGGGTTTACGCTTCTTCTTTCGGTCCTCATTTCGAGTATAATTTTAGGCATAAGCGTCGGTTTTTCCACTTTCATTATCAGGGAACTAACTATCTCGGCCATAGGCCGGGAATCTCAAAAAGCTTTTTTTGCCGCCGATTCGGGAATAGAGTGCGCTTTGTATTGGGATTTAAAACAGCATGCATTTGTTTCTGGAAGCATGTTTTCCTTGCAATCGGGAAACACGGATATTTGTTATGCAGGCGGAAATATTGCCTGTACTTACAAAAACGGTTCAGCATATACAGGCTATATTTTAATCTCTACTTGTATCACCCGAGGTTTTGATTTTGGCAGTTTTTTAGACGGCGATATTCTAGACGCTTTATATCTTTCGGGTGCTTCTTCTTGCTCTCAAAATTACACAACCGATTTAGCTAACTCAACCGAGCATACTCAATTTATTGCAACATCTGGCGGAACTTGGGCTTATTATCCATCACCTCCGCCGCCCGCGCCGCCGCAATCTCATAATATTACCTGCGCCGGCATGACAAAAACCGTTGGCGGTTCTTTGGGCGTTCCGGAATTTGACCTGGATTTTGCCAACGGCGCTTGCGCGCATGTGAAAGTGGAGAAAACAGCCATCTCGACAACGATTAGCTCTGCCGGTCACAATACATGTAATTTAAGTAATCCTAATCGTGTTGAAAGATCTTTAGAGGTAGCATACTAGATGCGTGAGTGACATGGTTAAAAATGAAGTTCGCCTCATGTCCCGCTTAGCAGCGAGGCAGGCAAAAAATCGCATAGAAAAATTAAAAAAGGTGATTAACTATCACCGCTATCTTTATCATGTTTTGGACAAACCGGAAATTTCCGATGCCGCCTTTGATACTTTAAAAAACGAGCTTGAAGAGCTGGAGTTCAAATTTCCCGACCTGATAACGCTCGATTCGCCGACTCAACGTGTCGGAGGCAAGGCCTTAGCCAAATTCGAAAAAGTTAATCATGAAATTCCGATGCTTTCTTTAAGCGATGCTTTTTCGGAGCAGGAACTAAGAGAATGGAAGGAACGGATTCGAAAATTGGTGCTTCGGAGAAAAATTGGATTATTTTTGCGAACTCAAACTTGACGGTTTGGCGGTCAGCCTTGAATATAAAAAAGGCGGGTTTATCCGCGGATCAACGCGAGGCGACGGCAAAATGGGAGAAGACGTTACGCAGAATTTGAAAACAATACCCAGTATTCCTTTGCGACTCCGGATGCCGGAGGAAAAAGAAATAAAAGAATTGGGATTCTCGTCAGCTCAGATAAAAAAAATAATAAAGACAGCGGAAGAAGGGACAATTGAAGTTCGGGGAGAGGCGATAATGACCAAAAAAGTATTTGAAGAGTTGAATAAAAAACTTAAAAAAGACAAAATGCCGCTTTTGGCAAATCCACGAAACGCCGCTGCCGGCTCCATCAGACAGTTGGACCCGAAAATTACGGCTTTTCGGAAACTCGATTGCTATATTTATAGTTTGGTGACTGATTTGGGCCAATATCGGCATGAACAAGAACACGGCTTGGCAAAATTTCTCGGTTTTAAAACTATCAGCCATAATAAATTCTGCCGCAATTTGGAAGAGAGTTATAGAATTTCACCGAAAAATGTCGAAAAAGAGGGAAAAACTGCCTTTTGAAATTGACGGCATCGTGGTTGTGATTGACAAAGTAGACCTTCAGAAAAAATTGGGAGTGGTGGGTAAGGCGCCCCGCTGGATGACGGCTTATAAATTTTCTCCGAAGGAAGCCACGACTATTGTCGAAAATATCAAAGTGCAGGTTGGCCGCACCGGTGTTTTGACGCCTGTGGCGGTTTTACGGCCGGTGGAAATCGGAGGAGTGACGGTTAGCCGGGCCACTCTGCATAACGCGGATGAAATTAAAAGACTGGGGTTGAAAATCGGTGATACTGTAATTGTTGGCAGGGCGGGTGATGTTATTCCTGATGTTCGTAAAGTCATTACCGGATTGCGGACCGGCAAAGAAAAAGACGTTTCATATGCCGAAAACTTGTCCGATTTGCGGAAAACCCGTTGTACGGAACGAAGGAGGCGTGATTGTGCGCTGCGTGAATAAAAATTGTCCTTCGCGCAAAAGGAGAGGTTTGTATTATTTCGTTTCGAAGTAGGCTTTTGATATCGAAGGGCTTGGTCCGCAGAGCATCAATCTTCTTTTGGACGAGGGGTTGATTCAGGATCCGGCCGACTTTTTTGATTTGAAAGAAGGAGATTTGGTTCCTCTCGAACGTTTCGGGGAAAAATCAGCGCAAAATTTAATAAATTCAATCCAATCGCGGAGAACCGTGACTTTGCCGAGGTTTTTAATCGGATTGGGAATCGCCCATGTCGGCGAGAGAACCGCCCAGGATTTAAGCGAACACTTTGGTTCAATTGATTCGCTGAAAAACGCATCGTTTGAAGATTTAAGTAATATCGAGAATATCGGTCCGAAATCGGCAGAAGGCATTTATGAATGGTTCGGGGACGATTACAATAAAAAATTTCTCGGAAAACTTTTAAAGCGGGTTAAGATAGAAAAATATCGGAAGCCTCGCGGCAAGCTGACTGGCAAAATGTTTGTCATTACCGGCACGCTTTCATCAATGAGCCGTGAAGAGGCAAAAGAAAAAATCGAAGTTTTGGGCGGAAAAACTTCGGAATCAATTTCCCGCGAAGTCGATTATCTTGTTGTCGGCGAAGAGCCGGGTTCTAAATTGGAAAAAGCGAAAAAGCTTGGCATAAAAACTTTGGACGAAAAAGAATTTTTAGAAATGCTTTCGTAAGTTTATTTTTTTAATTTTCTTGTGATTATTGACATAAGATTTAATCTTATGTTATGTTTTATTTGGCCATCGCAGATGGTCAAATTCAAAAGATCCTTGAAAAGGAGGTCATTATTATGGAAAGGACGCAGTCCAAATCGGCAGAAGGGGCAATTACCAAACAGGAATTGCTCGAACAGATAAAAACAGGTTCTTTTACTGCCAAGGAGCTTTGCGAGCTTTTTGACCGCACTCCGATTGACGAAGTGCGATTAGCGATCCTTGGACGTTTCAAAAACACGTATCTGGGACATGATTTTGAGGATTGGCTGGTCATCAGAATTGACCAATTCGCCAAAGAAAGCGAATGGAATATATTTGCAGGTCTTTTAAGGTGCGCGCATCATGAAGTAAGAGATGTTCGTTTTAACAAAGGGGTCATGGATCAACTCATAACTGTTTTAGACAGTAATTTTTGCGATATCGTGCGCCGTAATGATATTCCATATTTCGGCAATATTCCAGTCAAGGAATATAATGATTTGCTGGTAATCCTTTGCGGGGCCATGATGCATAATTCTTCTTTTTACGGAGACAGAGTAAAGAGTTTTTTCCGTAAAGTTCTTAAGCAAGAAGATTGGTTTTCGAAAGACGAGCTGATGGGATCAATTAAACGAATTCTTCGCGTAATCGGCCGCTTTGGCGATAAATCGTTTTTGCCTCTACTGCGCGAAAAAGGTTGTAATCCCGTTGTAATGGCTACGTTTTTTGCCTATTCCGATTCTTATCAGCAAAAGATTGAACTTGAGGGGTTGCGTTTAACGGTTATCCGGTATCTCGAATATCTTGAACAAAAGAAGTAGCTGAAAGTAGTTTAAAAATCGAAGCCACTGGTTCGCCAGTGGCTTTTTCATTTCAAATAAATCTTGATAAAACAGGAAAATTGAATTATTTGGATGTCGTTGGTATTATTAAATCATGATTTCTTTGGAAGAGATAAAAAAATTTAGTTTGCTTGCCAGGATTGAGCTGGGTATTCATGAGGCAGAGGAACTTCAAAAAGATATTGGGGCGATTTTGGATTATGTTTCCCGACTAAAAGAAGCCCCGCCTTCGCCAAGGCTTCGGCGGGCAAGGCCGTCCGACACAGAGGAAACCTTAGCGCCAAAAATATCCAATGTTTTAAGAAATGACGAACCGGCAAAAGACGAGTCCGCAGTCAGAAAAGGAGAACATGTAAAAGTGAAGCATATTTTAGAAAATTAAGGAGCATTAGCGACTATAATTTTCTTAAACCCCGCCCTCTATGCATACTGTAATACCACAAAATTTATTTCCAGTTTTTATTTATTTTTTTATTTAAGATATAAATATTAATGCTTAGAGGGCGGGGTGATGATTTTTATAGTCGTTTCACTCCTTAAAAATCAATCATGGCCAAAATAAATTTATCGGAATTAACAATTACTAAAGCTCACGAGCTGATTCACGACAGAGAAATTTCCTGCCGCGAACTTCTTTCCATTTATCAGGATAATATTAAAAAATACGACAAAAACATTCATGCCTATCTGGAAACTTTTGAGGATGCTTACAAGAGCGCGGAGGAAGAAGATAAGAAAATACTTGCCGGCGAGGAACCAAAACCTCTTAGCGGAATCCCTCTGGCGATAAAAGATAATATTTTAATAAAAGGAAAAATTTGCTCCGCTGGTTCGAAGATGCTTTATAATTACGAGGCTTCATACGACTCTACGGTAATTAAAAAACTTCGCGGGCAGGGAGCTCTTTTTATCGGCCGGACCAATATGGACGAATTCGCGATGGGTTCGTCGACTGAAAACTCGGCCTTTGGTCCGACAAAAAATCCTTATGATTCGGATAGGGTGCCGGGCGGCAGTTCCGGCGGTTCGGCCGCGGCCGTAGCCCGGCAGGAATGCCTGGCCGCTCTAGGTTCCGATACGGGCGGTTCGGTTCGTCAGCCGGCCGCATTCTGCGGCGTGGTCGGCCTGAAGCCGACTTACGGCTCCGTTTCCCGCCACGGTCTTATTGCCATGGCATCTTCTCTTGACCAAATCGGCCCGCTGGCTAAAACCGTCGAAGACGCCGAAATAATTTTTAACGCCATCAAGGGTAAAGACCCACTCGATTCGACTAGTGTCGAATCTGAGAATTTCCAATTTCCAATTTCCAATTTCCAAACCTTTAAGAATTGGGGTTCCAAAGGAATTCTTCTCTTTAAAAGAAGGCGGCAGAGAAGGATTGGATAAGGATTTAGCCGAACAAATCAAAAAAGCCATAGATTTTTTTCGAAGCGAAGGTTATGATATTAAAGAAGTCAGTTTACCGTATGCCGAATACAGCTTACCGGCCTATTATATAATAATGCCGGCAGAAGTATCGGCGAATCTGGCTAGATTTGACGGCATTAAATACGGATTTTCCAAAAAGGGAAAAAACCTTCTTGCCGATTATATGGAAACAAGAGGGGAGGGTTTCGGCAAAGAAGTGAGAAGGCGCATTATTCTCGGAACTTACGTTCTTTCGGCCGGTTATTATGACGCTTATTATAACCAGGCTCAAAAGATACGAGATTTGATTAAGAAAGATTTTGAAAATGTTTTCCGCGAAGTTGATATTTTAATAACTCCGACCACTCCCACTCCCCCTTTTAAATTCGGAGAAAAATCAGGCGACCCTGTTCAAATGTATTTATCCGACGTCTTTACTGTTCCGGCCAATCTTAGCGGCGTTCCGGCGATTTCCGTTCCGCTCGGCATGGTTCTAAGAGACGGCAAGAAATTGCCAAGCGCGATACAATTTATCGGCCCTTGGTTTGGAGAAAAAAAATTATTCGAGGTCGCCAAAAAAATTGAAGAATTTGCCCACGATTTGGAATAGTAGTGACAAATCGTGGTTGCAAAACTTCTACCCCGCCCTCTGTGCTTAATTTCAAAAAATTATGGAACATAATATTAAAACAATAATTACAAAAGAAAAGAGCACTACCCGCTTAGAGGGCGGGGTGCTCAAAAATTATAGTCGTTAAAACTCTTTAATTTTTGGCATGCCAGAACCAAATTATATAAATATTGAATATTTTTTCTATAAGGCTTTTATCTACGCGCAGGAAGTTTATTTTTTCGTGATGAATCTCCACTGGTCAAGCATTTATTTTTGGGCGAAAATAGTTTCGGTCGCAATCACCGTGCTTTTCATAATCGGAATAATTTATAATCTTGTTGGTATTGCCCGCGCGAGGAAAAAAGAAACGGAAGAATTTTAGAATTCTCGTCTCGCCGGAATTTCCGGCGGTTTTATTTTTCCAAAAATCAAGGAGCCCCGCTAGGGAGCGACTATGATTTTTGAGAACCCCGCCCTTTTGACACCGTACAATGTCTCGCAATGCGCGGGCGCGGATAGCGCATCCCTTATGAGCGAAGCGCATTGCGAAGAAATAATTTGTGAATTAAGTAGGTTAAGTAAATGTGAATTGTGTTGTGTCAAGGGGGCGGGGTGAACTCGCGATAAAAATGAATTGACAAAAAAACGACTTTGTGCTATTTTTAGCGCAGTTGAAACTTGAAAAATTAAAAAAGAGGCGAAGGAGGTGTTAGAAGTGGATCCGAGAATGATATATAAGATTGGGAAGCAAGAATTAATGAAGTCGCCCTGCGTCGGGGAATGCGGCGGATGTTCGAAACAATTTAAGCCGACTCCTTACGAAGGAAAAACATTTTGCTTGGCTTATCCGATGCCGTCCGTAAAGTGGACCGGTTTCAACATCGAAGGCAAGCCTAAGACCTGCCCGTTTATGAAGAAGCCTGAAAAAGAGGGTGAGGTAAAAATCAATCCTCTTAAGGCCTCCAAGCGCGGAATAAAGCAGGCATCTCAAGTAGTTGTCGCGGCAACCGGCTCAAAAGAATCGGGGAAGAAAAAAACGGAAAGGAGAGATTTCAGATAAGACCCTGAATTTCAAAACAAAGCTCCTTAGTCAATTATTGACTAAGGAGCTTTTTGCTTTTAAGATGAATAAAGCTTATTTGGAAACTTGAAAAATAAGAAGGAAAAAATAATGGATAAAAGATGGCTGCTTTTGATTTTGTTGATGGCTGGTTTGATGATTTTTACAATTATCCAATTTGCAAAAATAAGTTTGCCGAAAGAGCCGAAAGCGATTCCGATGGTCGGGAAAAATCTGAAAGCCGTGGATATTCCCGCGCCCGGCGCAATAAAAGAAACGGACGGAAGAGTCCGGATAACAAAGTAAAATAAAACCCCTTGCTTAAAAAAGCAGGGGGTTTTACATTGTGGGCGCGACGGCCTGCCTGCCGCAGGCAGAGATTTGAACCCGTGGTCTCCTCTCGCGACCCCGCACCAAAATTATTGCGCAGCGGACGGGATTTGAACCCGTGATCTCCTCCGTGACAGGGAGGCGCTTTAAACCAGCTAAGCTACCGCTGCATATTTTTGGTGCGGAGCGTGCAGGGAGGTGTGTTAAACCGGGCTACACCACGCGCCCAGACACTAACTTTGGAATCGCAGAAGGCTTTGCGCGATTCTTTTTTTAAGCTGATTTCTTGCTTGCCCTCTTAATTTTAACATCGTCTCTCTTTTTCTGGAATCGCCTTCTGCCAGATAGGCTTCATAATACACAAGATAAAAAGGTTTTCTCGGCTTTGTGGCGCTAACTTTACCTGAATTATGTTCTTTAAGCCTTTTTATTAAATCATTTGTCGAACCGATATACAAATTAGAATCTTTGAGGCTTTTTAAAACATATACATAGAACATAATTCCAAAGTTAGTGTCTGGGCGTGCCCATTTTATTTTTCAAATGCTTGAAATATTCAATTTGCCGCAGTCGTTTTTTTGCTTCTTCCAGTGTATCATAAGTTCCGAATCTTCGACCAGCCGTCTCGCTTAAAACCACATATTTTCTTTTGATTTTTCTGATCATATGCCAGGGGAGAATCGAACTTCCGACCCCGAAGGAGTCGTCTTCGGCGACCCTACGGGGCAGGCCCAGGGTTTGCTTGCTCACACTAATTTTTCTGTGACGGTGGCAGGAATCGGACCTGCGACCTAGGGTTTATGAGTCCCTCGCTCTACCACTGAGCTACACCGCCATAATTGGTGTGGGGGTGAAAGTCCCTCGTCCCGATTTTTCGTCCCGTTACACGGGATTGAAAAATCGAGGATCCACGAAAATTCATTTTAGAATTTTCGGGACTCTAACCAACTGAGCCCCGACGTTTCAGTCGGGACCCCGGACCGCGAAGCGCGTCGGGGCTACCCTGGCGCAGGGAAATTGAATATTACCAATATACAACAAATTTAGTCGTTTTAGCAAGGAAATTATTGACATCATATCCGATAAATGCTATTTCATAACTAGATCGGATTTTTAAAAATCGCATTTTGAAAAACAAAAAAACACAAATTTTGTTCACGCCCAATTTTACCTAACGAAAGGGAGGAAAGATGACGGAAAACGATACGCAAAAGAAGGTTTATGTTTTGGACACGAGCGTTTTGGTTCATGACCCGGAGGCAATTGAAAAGTTCGGCGATAACATCGTTGTCGTTCACATCTGCGTAGTGGAAGAATTAGACCACCTAAAGAAAAATCGCGATGAAAAAGGTTCGAATTCCCGGACAGCTTCCCGAAAACTGGATGCGTATAGGAAACTAGGTTCGCTTAAGGAAGGCGTCAAAACGAAAAATGGCGGTATGATTTTCATTGATTACGGCGGCGGTTCTTTTGAACTTTTGCCAATCGGCTTGGAGGCAACCAACGACAACAGAGTTATTCTTGTTGCCAAAAAATGGCGAGAGGAAAAAAATTATAAGAATGTCGTAGTTGTCAGTAAAGATGTCAATTTGCGTCTAAAAGCTGATGCCTGTGGAATACCAGCCGAAGATTATAGGGCAGATAAATATGTTGATGATGTCGTTCAACATTCGGGAGTGAAAGAAATCGAATTGAAAGCCGAACAAGCGGATTTTCTGGATAAAATTAATATTGAAAAATCCTTGAAAGTCGCTATTCTTTCCGGATCACCGAACTTAGAAGAACTTTTGCCGAATCAGTGTTGCAAATTCAACTTCGGCAATAAATGCGCGCTGGCAATTTACAAAAAAGAATCGAAAGAATTTCGTCTGGTTCGTAAACCGAAAGATTTTTCGGAAAAAGGGATTAAGCCTATTAATATGGAACAGGCTTTTGCCTACGCCCTTTTGAGTGATCCTCAAATAAGGCTTGTTGCCTTGGCGGGGCCTGCTAGGACCGGAAAAACACTGATTAGTCTTCTGGCCGGATACGAACAACTCGGAAAAACATATAGCCAGTTGTTGATTTACAGGCCAAACATTGAAATAGGCCAACCTTTGGGATTTTTGCCTGGCGATATCAATGAAAAATTTGCGCCTTGGATGCAGCCAATTTTTGATAATCTAAGCTTGATACTGGAAAAGGGCGATCAAAGGTGCGCGTCAAAGATTTCCAAGAGAGGGAAGAGTAGGGCGGAGGAAGAAGGCTTGGATAAATGTTTTGAAATGAACGGCGAAAGCGGAGAGTTTGATACAATAAAATCAATGATGTTTGCACATATTCTTGATATTGCTCCTATCGCTTACATGCGAGGTCGAAGTTTGCGCAACAAATTTGTTATTATTGATGAGGCGCAGAACATGACTCCGCACGAAATTAAAACCATTCTTACTCGTCCTGCCAAGAATATAAAAATGGTTTTAACCGGAGATATTACTCAAATAGACAATCCTTATGTGGATTCCATATCAAATGGGTTGTCGCACGTAATCGAGAAGCTTAAAGGGCAGGAACTTGTGGGCCATGTCTTTTTGCAGAAGGGTGAAGGCGACCCTTTAGCCGAATTAGCGACAAGGCTTTTATAAAGAATAAACAAAACCCTGGTTTCTAGAGAAACCGGGGTTTGTTATTTATTGCAGAGGGTCGAATCGCTTAACTTGTTGCGGGGGCCGGATTTGCACCGGCCGCCTGGAGGTTATGAGCCTCCCGAGCTACTCCTGCTCTACCCCGCGGCTTTATTTATTATCAAATAATTTGCATGAAAATGCAACCCCGTTAGGCAAAATCGCGTGTTAATCCCGCCCTCTTTTAAAATTTTTTTTGCCAATGACTACTAAATAAAGTCACTTATTTTTTAATCTTTATACAGGGGATTAACGCTGGCGGTCGAGATTTTACCTAACGGGGGCAAGGTTATCCACAATTAGGAGATTTGTCTCGCTATGATTTAAAATAGGAATACATGAGCAATATTTCTAATTTTCCGAAGCAAATCAAAAAACGCGACGGTCGCATTGTGCCTTTTGATATCGAAAGAATCTCAACCGCTATTTATAAGGCTACGGAGGCAAGCGGACAGCCAAACCGGAAAATGGCAGGAGAGATGGCGGAGCAGGTAATTCAAAAACTTGCCAAAAAGCATAGACCTGTTTGTCGAGACGGAAAAGGTAAAAAATTCACCCTCACGCCAAAGTCCGAAAAGATTCAGGCCAAAAAAGAAGGTTCTAAATCAAAATCTTTGGTGTGGGGGTTTATTCCCGCTATCGAGGAAATCCAAGACCTTGTCGAAGAAACGCTCATTGAGAATGGCTATGCAAAAGTCGCCAAAGTTTACATTCTGTACCGTCAGAAGCGAGCCGAAATCAGAGCGGAAAAACAAAAAATTCTCGACAAAATTGAAATTGACGAAATTGATAAGCGTTTTGACGTAAACGCTTTGCGGGTTTTGCGCAGCCGTTATCTGCGGAAAGATGAAACAGGGAAAGTTATCGAATCGCCAAAACAGCTTTTCGAAAGGGTCGCAGTGCATGCCGTTTTGCCCGATATCCTTTATGACAGCCGAGTTACGATATCTAAACCAAAAACTTCGAGGGAAGAAATAAAAAAGGAAGAAAAAATTACTGACGAAGAATCGGCGGCTCTCGAAGGAAAGCTTGCCGTCGGAAAATATAAGCTGAATCGGTTTCATATCAAAGGTTTGCATTATCTATTCATCCGCTTCGCAAAAGGAAAACAGACTAAAATTATCTGGAAAAGGCTGGTAGAGATGCTTAAGAACAATGAATTTGCCAAGCACGAAAAAACCATTGATGAGTTTTATGACTTGATGGTTTCCCGTCGGTTTATGCCGAATACTCCGGCTTTGGCTAATTTCGGAAGTTATCTCGGCATGGGTTCGGCTTGTTTTGTTTTGGACATAGAAGATTCCATAGAATTCATAATGGACACCTTAAAAGACGCCTCTATCGTTTTTAAATCCGGCGGCGGTCTGGGATATAACTTTTCAAAACTTCGGCCCGAAGGAGATTTTATTAAAACCACAGGCGGCACATCATCCGGCCCTATCAGTTTTATGCGGCTTTTCGACACGATGACCGAAGTGGTAAAGCAGGGCGGCATTCGCCGGGGAGCTAATATGGGAATTCTGAACATCAACCATCCGGATATCGAGAAATTTATTGTTGCCAAGCGGGGAAATAAGGCGCTCAAAAATTTCAATATTTCGGCGCTGATAATGCCTGATTTTTGGGAGTATTATAAAAAGAATATTCCTTACCCCTTAATAAATCCCCGAACCGGCAAACCGACGCGTTATGTTTCGGCGCGATTTATGCTCGAACAAATTGTTTATTCCGCGTGGGAGTCGGCGGAGCCGGGCGTTCTTTTTTATGACCGTATCAATGAATACAATCCGTTATTAAAATCATTGGGGCCGATTACGGCGACTAATCCATGCGGAGAACTTCTTCTTTATCCGAATGAGTCGTGCAATCTCGGCTCTGTCAATGTTTTTTCATTCGTTAAAATCGACGCCAGAGAGAGAAAATCTATCGATTGGGTGAATTTGGCCAAAACGATAAGAACGGCTGTTCGGTTTTTAGATAATGTTATTGATATTAATGCTCTGCCTCTTAAAGCCATTGAAGACATGACTTTTAATACCCGTAAAATCGGCCTTGGAGTCATGGGCCTCGGTGATTTGCTTTACGATTTGAAAATTTCATTCAATTCCGAAAAGGGACGGCAATTTATGGAAAAGCTGATGGAGTTTATCGGCTATCATTCAAAACTCGAATCAATTGAATTGGCGAAGGTGCGCGGGTCATTTCCTTATTTTAATAAAAGCTTTTATGCGGAAGGAAAGCTCGCTTTCAGGGGTTTTTATGATAAAAAATCATGGCATTTTGATTGGAATAAACTAGCCCGGATTATCAAGAAGGCTGGCGTCCGCAATACCTACGCGACAGTCATTGCGCCTACCGGTTCAATCTCGATGATTGCCGGTTGTTCCTCGGGCATTGAACCGGTTTATTCTCTGGTTTTCCAGAAGAATGTTACCGTTGGCTCATTTTACTTTATCAACCCGGTTTTTGAGCGCGAGATGCTGCGGCAAGGACTTTTTGACGACGCGCTTATAAAGGACATAGTCGATAATCACGGCTCGGTCCAACCTGTCCATTATATTCCTAAGCAGTTCAAAAAAATTTTCGTAACCGCCTATGATATTACTCCTGAAGACCACATCAGAACTCTGGCGATTTTTTCAAAGTGGGTTGATGCGTCCGTTTCAAAGACAAATAATTTTCCTGCCAAAGCCACCGTGGAGGATATGAAGAAATCTTACCTTTTGGCATATGAACTCGGTTGCAAAGGCGTAACAGTATTTCGCGACACTTCTATTCCCGGACAAGTTTTAGTCGCTGACAGAGAAAAACAAAAGCCGAAAGAAGAAGGAGCGGGACTTTTGCGATTGAAAGATGAGAAAGCGGAGGGCATGGCCATATATTGCGATCCGTCTTTTCGCGAAAGAACTTTGGAAGAGGCAACTGGCAAGGAAAACGCCGAGCCGACTAACGGGAACGGGAAGCCGATTAAGTGTCCGGTTTGCGGCTCAGATTTGGCAAAACAGGAAGGATGTACTTTTTGCCAGGTTTGCGGCTGGGGATTGTGCATGTAAATGCGTATAAATAAAAAAGAAAACCCTGCCGATATGGAGGCGCCGTTTTCAAATTCTGTGCCTGTAAGCCGAATTCTGTACCAATCCGCCAAAGGCGGATTGGCGATAACCATTTATCTGTCCCGCAAATTACTTTACGGGCTCAAGCGGCACTCCCCGCCATAGGTCGGGGCTCGGCCTTGCACCCAGTAAGGATTTAGCCGTTTCATCTCCGTTTTTTTAACCCTATGACGGAGCTGAGCCAACTAGCTTGGGATAGGGCTCCTTCAAACCTTTCGGTTCAAAGCGTTTCTGTTCGCACCTCTTCCGCCAGCTGGCGGAGATGGGTGTTACCCACTACATTTTTTGACCCCGCCTTTGGCGGGGAAATGGTGTTCGGACTTTCCTCCCCGCCATAGGCGGGGCGGTTATCCGGCACAGAACTAAGATTATTATAGAATAATATGTAATCTTATGTCAATATTATTGAATTAGCTAATTTTATTTGATATTCTTATACTATTACTATTACTATAAAAGTGAATATTATTTTCAATCAATATGAATGAAAAAACTCTGGGAAATATTTCCCGTTATGCGTTTCTTTTTTTAGTTTTTTTCTTGCCTCTTTGGGTTTTGCCTTTTACGGTTTTTCCGCTTGAACTTAACAAAGCTTTTCTTTTTTACGGCATTACTATTCTTGCCGCCATTTTTTGGTTTATATCCGTTCTTCAAAAAGCAAGTTTTCAGATTCCGAAAAGCGCCGCTCTTTTAGCGCTTCTGGGAATTATTCTCGTTTGGCTGGCATCATCCCTTTTGTCTCCCAACGTTCTGCTTTCATTAATCGGCTTGGGCCATGAAGTAGGAACATTTTTCAATTTAACTCTTTTAGGAATTGCGCTCTTGATGGCTTCCGTTTTTTTTCAGTCGGAGACAAAAGCAATGTCTTTTTATCTCACGCTTTTTACTTCCTCGTTATTGATTTTTATTTTTCAGTTATTTCGCGCGGGTTTTGGCATAACTCTTTTCCCGTGGAATATTTTCGCTTCCAAAGTTGCCAATACGATTGGTTCCTGGAATGAAGTGGGTATATTCTTCGGTTTTATAGGCCTTCTTGCTCTCGTATTTTTGGAATTATTCCATCTGGACAAAAAACTGAAATTTTTCTTTTTTTTGACGCTTATCGCATCTTTTATCGCGGTGACATTTGTCAATTTTACAACGGTTTGGATCGTTTTGGGAATTTTCCTTATTGTTTTTTTGGTTTATCTTTTTTCCGTTCTGGCGGTCACTTCGGGAAAGGAGCATAATTCGCGCAAATTTATCCGCTTTACCGTTCTTGCCTTACTAATCGTGCTTTTCTTTATCATGGCCAAAGCTCTAGTCGGAGATTTCGTTTCTTCTTTGGGAATGAATTCTGTTGAGGTTCGGCCTGCTTGGAATTCAACCTGGCAAGTGGTAAAAACCGCGCTAAAGGGAAATTTTTTGGTGGGTTCCGGCCCGAATACTTTCTTATATGACTGGCTAAAATTCAAGCCGGCCGATATAAATGCGACTCTTTTTTGGTCTTATCCTTTTCAGGCGGGCATGGGGCTTTTGCCAACTTGGCTTGCCGGCGGCGGTTTTTTGGGCGGATTGGCTTGGCTTGCATTTTTGGTCCTTATTCTTTTCTATGGATTGAAAGTCATAGCCTATTCCGAGAATGAAGTTACTCGGGGATTACTAATCGCGTCATTTTTGGGCTCGATGTATTTGTGGACTTTCGCCGTTATCTACACGCCTGGCCTTCTTTTGTTATTTTTGACATTTTTGACCACGGGCGTTTTCATCGCTCTTCTTTGTCGAAGCGGGAGAATGAAAGTTATAGATATTTCGTTCGCGAATAAACCGAAGCTTGGTTTCGTCTCATCACTGGTTATTGTTCTCTTGATGATTGCGAGCGTGGCAAGTTTTTATCTCTTGTTCCAAAAATACTGGGCGGCGTATTCATTCGGCCGCGGCCTTGCTCTTTATAACAGCAGCGGAAACGTAGATGAGGCCGAAAGTTTGATTTCTCGCGCCGTGCGGTTTGACCAGCAAGACAGTTATTACCGAACGCTTTCAGAAATCGGACTTTATAAAATCCAGCAGCTAACGGGGCAGACCAAGCTTTCTTCGGAAGATTTGCGTAATCAATTTCAAAATTTGCTTGCTTCCTCAATCCAAAATGCCCAGAATGCCGTGCAGGCAAATCCTTTAGATTTTCAAAATTGGATGTCACTCGGTCAAGTTTATGAGGCGATAGTGCCTTTTAAGGTTAGTGGCGCGCCGGAGGCCGCTGTCAATGCCTATAAAGAAGCCGCGAAAAGAGCACCGTTTGACCCGACGCCGCTATTTAGCGCAGCCAGAATGGAAGTTCAGGCGGGCGATTTAAATTTGGCCAGAGATTTTATCAATTCCAGTCTTAATGTAAAAGGAGACTTCGCGCCCGCCGTTTTTCTTTTAGCCCAACTCGAAGCTCAACAGGGCAATATTAAGGAGGCAATAAATAAGACGGAACAGGCTCGCTATCTTGCTCCGGATGATGTCGGCGTTCTTTTCCAGTTAGGGCTTTTGTACTACCAAGATAAGAATTATGAAAACAGCCGGTTGGCTTTCGAAAAAGCCGTAAATTTGAATTCTAATTATTCTAATGCCCGCTATTTCCTCGGTCTTGTTTATGAAAAGCAAGGAAGAACGCAAGACGCGATCGCGCAATTTGAGAAGATTAAAGATCTAAATCCCGACAATCAGGAAATCCAGCATATTCTAGCCAATTTGACCGGCGGTAAACCGGCTCTTGAAGGCATTTCTCCTCCCGCGCCGTCCCCGGAAAAACGGAACGAACCGCCTGTGAACGAGGAATCGAAAGTTCAAGCCGAAATCAATCAGTCTAATAATAAATAGTAAGATTTAAAGAAGCGTTATAAAGCTATGGTCCGGAAATCCCCGATTTTTTTTAACGGCAAGAACTGGGCGGCTTTCATTAAGCCGCCTTTTCCTTGGTGTTGTTCGCAATTAAATTAATATAAGTTTTTATTTTCAAATGATTAATGAAGTAAAAAATAAAATTCTCGGGCGGCTTTTTAATGATCATACGCAGAATATTGCATCGGCCGCCGTAATTTTAGGAGCGGCTACTTTAGTCAGTTGCCTTTTGGGCATGGTTAGGCAAAGGCTGCTTGTTGGCGCTTTCGGCATAGGCGATAATTTAGACGCATATTTTGCCGCTTTTCAGGTCCCTAATTTTGCTTATAATCTTTTGATTTCGGCTACTCTATCGGTTGCTTTCATCCCTGTATTTTGCGACTATCTGGGTAAAGATAAGGATGCGGCTTGGCGGATTGCAAGTTCTGTTTTGAACTTGACGGTAATCGTGATGGGTATCCTGTCTTTTATTTTCTTTTTCTTTGCGTCTGACCTCGTAAAATTGGTCAGCCCGGGTTTTTCCGGCGAAAAGTATTCCTTGACGGTTAATTTGACAAGAATTCTGATGCTCTCGCCATGGCTTTTCAGCATCAGTTCGATTTTTTCGAACATTCTTAACTCTTTTCGCAGTTTTCTGTTGGTGGCGTTGGCGCCTTTGATTTATAACGCGGCAATTATTCTGGGCATTTTATTTTTGGCGCCTTTTCTGGGGCATTTACGGAGTGGCGACGGCCGTCATCATTGGGGCGTTGATGCATATTTTAATTCAGGTTCCCGGCGCCAAAAAATTTGGATTTAATTGGCAGATGGTCGTTGATTTAAAAAATCGCGGTGTAAGAGAAATTGTCAAATTGACAATGCCGAGGATTTTGGCCATTGACGCTTCGCAGATCAGCCAGTTGGTTGGCACAATCATTGCTTCGACTCTGATGGTCGGCAGCGTGGCCATTTTCAATTTGGTTTATAATATCGAGGCATTGCCTATCGGCATTTTTGCCGTGTCTTTTGTCGTTTCAGCTTTTCCGAGTTTAAGCAGCGCGATCGCCCAGAAAAATTTCCAGGATTTCAAACGCGATTTCTCCTACACGGCCCGTCAGATTTTATTTTTTCTGATTCCATTGGCAATCCTGACTTTCGTTTTCCGGGCACAGGTGATTCGTTTGGTTATCGGCGCCAGAAATTTAAGCTGGGAAGAAACGCGGCTGGCCGCCGGTTCCCTGGCTATTTTTTCAATCAGTTTTATCTTTCAGGGATTGACGCCTTTGTTCTCGCGGGCATTTTTTGCTTTGAAAAATACCACCATTCCCTTGGCTATAAGTCTTACGTCAGTGTTATTTAATGTCCTTGGAACTTATTTTTTTCTGGCGCTTCTCAGTAAAAACGGGATTTTCTTTCAAGCGGTTAGTTTGTTTTTGAAATTGGACGGAGTCAGCGATTTAAGGGCGCTCGCTTTGCCTTTTGGTTTCTCGGTGGCTTCTTTTTTCAATGCCGCCGCCTTATTTCTGATTTTGCGATGGAAATTCGGCTACGTTGACACAGACACCAAAAAAATTGGTTTAGCATTCTTAAAATATTTGTTGGCTGGTTTGACGGCCGGCATCATCGGTTACGCCAGTCTTTATCTCGTTGAGCCATTTTTAGGAACCCGCACTTTTTTAGGAATTTTTCTGCAGCTTATCTTTGCGACTGTCCTATCGGCCGCGGCTTTCGCTTTGGCTTCTTTGCTGGTAAAATCCGAAGAGATGGTTAGTTTGATTAATTCAATTGGAAGAAAAATGGGCAGATCGGTCACGGTTTTTGATATCGGAGAAACAAACCAGCTTTAAAATTTTTTTAATAAACTCATGGATTCGTCGGAAACAAAAAGCGTTATTCATAATATTCGCAATTTTTCCATCATCGCCCATATCAATCATGGAAAGTCGACCTTAGCCGACCGTTTTTTGGAATTGACCGGAGCAGTTGAAAAAAGAAAAATGCGCGAGCAATTTTTGGACCAGATGGAATTGGAGCGGGAGAGGGGGATTACCATTAAAATGCAGCCGGTAAAAATGGCTTATAAAGGATATAAATTAAATCTAATAGACACTCCCGGGCATATAGATTTTTCTTACGAAGTCTCGCGGGCGTTAAAAGCCGTGGAGGGAACCTTGCTCTTGGTTGATGCGACACAAGGAGTTCAGGCTCAGACTTTTAGTAATGCCGAGATGGCGAAGTCGCTCGGACTCGTTGTCATTCCCGTTATTAATAAAATTGATCTTCCTAACGCGCGAATTGACGAAACGAAAAGCGAGATTATGGAGCTTTTAAATTGCAAACCGGAAGATATTTTTGAGGTTTCGGCTAAAACAGGGAAAGGAGTAGACCGTTTGCTCGAAGAAATAGTGCGGCGGATTCCGCCGCCTTTGGCGTCGCCGGGCATCGCAAACCCGCAAGCCCTTATTTTCGATTTCAGCTATTCTCCTCACCGGGGCGTTATCGCGTACATTCGCCTTATGAAAGGAAAAATCCAAAAGGGAGACGAATTATTTTTAGCTCAAGCGAAAGAAAAATTCATTGCTCAAGAAGTAGGCTTTTTCCGACCCGAACTGCATGAAGCGAATATGATTGAGGGCGGAGATATCGGTTATGTGGCAACGAATATTAAAAAACCGGCAACCGTGCGCGTGGGAGATACCGTTATTTCTTTAAAGCATCCGCTTGAGCCGCTTTCCGGATACGAAGAGCCGAAACCCGTTGTTTGGGCAAGCGTTTATCCCGAGTCCCAAGATGATTTCCATCTTTTATCGCAGGCTCTTGAGCGTCTTCATCTTTCGGACAGTTCTTTAAGTTTTGAAGAGGAAGGCAGTGGAGTTTTGGGCCGCGGTTTCAAGTGCGGATTTTTAGGAATGCTTCATTTGGAGATAATTCTTGAACGCCTTAGGCGGGAATTTAATCTGAAATTAATTACAGCATCGCCGTCCGTTGTCTATCGCGTTCATTATAGAAACGGCGGAAAGGAGGAGATTTATTCGCCGAGTCGTTTCCCCGATGACAGCCAGATAGAAAAAGTATATGAGCCTTGGATTGAAATGAAAATAATTTCTCCGATCGAAAGCTTGGGAGTGATTCTAAAAATTTTAAAAAAACACGAAAGTGATATCGGCGAAGTCGAACAATTCGGAGCTTCCAGGATTTCCCTGAAAGCTAAAATGGCTTTAAGAGAATTTATGAGGAATTTTTTCGACGAATTGAAAAGCGTTAGCGAAGGCTACGCATCCGTCAGCTATAAAATAACGGGAATGGCGGAAGCGGACGTTTCGAGGCTTGATATTCTGTTGGCGGAGGAAGCCGTGCCGGCTTTTTCTCGGGTTATTAAAAAAACGCAGGCGCAATCCGATGCGAAAGAGCTGGTGGAAAAATTAAAAGAATTATTGCCCCGGGCGCTCTTTGCGATTAAAATCCAGGCGCAGTTCGGCGATCGCATTATCGCATCGCAGACTTTATCCGCTCTTAAAAAAGATGTTACGGGATATCTCTACGGAGGAGACAGAAGCCGAAAAATGAAGCTTTGGCAAAAACAAAAAGCCGGCAAAAAGCGGTTAAAACAAAGAGGGACAGTTAATATTCCTCACGAAGTTTTTTTAAAAATGTTGAAATCCTGAGTAAAGTCCTGAGTTTGTCGAAGGAGTTAGGGTCTATCTAAATAAGGGAATGAGGGTAAAAGCAACCATGGCCAAAACGCCGATCAAGGTAATAACGGTCCAGATAATTTGATTTCTTTTTCTCCTTTTTTGAGATAATAGCATGTGCCAATTTTATTTACGAGCAGAGCGAGTAATAAGAAAATTGAGCACCCCGCCCTCTAAGCTTACCGCTACTGCTATTGATAATTTAGTGCTTCAATTTAATTTTTACACATTTTCACTTAAACAACAAGCATAGAGGGCGGGGTTACGAAAAATATAGTCGCCAAATGCTCCTTATTTTTCTATAATATAACTATGCCCCGTTAACACACAATCGCGTTGTTTTTCTAAACGATAAAAGAAATTAAAATAAAATGTTGACAAATAGTAAAGGTTAAATTTTTAACAAGACCTAAACCGAGAAAAACATAATTTAGAAATGAGAAATTATTTAACGACAAGTCGAATATTTATTAAGTAAAATAAGCACTATCTAGGTTTATCGCGATAGTGTGTTACGGGGTATGAGAGAATTTCAAGAGCGGCGGATTTTGCGGAAGGTGATTTTTTCAAAATTTACCTTCATTTTCCTGACGGCAGTATTATTTTTTTTTATTTATTCCGCGGCAAAAATATATCTTAGAAGCAGGGATGCGCGAGAAGCGAACAGATTGGTTGAGCAGGAAATAGAAAGTTTAAAAGCGAAAAAAACGGAATTGGAAGCTTCGGTCAATCGCCTTCAAACTGGAACAGGAGCCGAGGAAGAAATTCGCAATAAATTTCCGGTTCAGAAGCCGGGCGAGCAAACGGTGATTATTGTTAACCAAGAAAATAAAAACAGTTCACCGGCGCCAACTTCATCTTCGTTTCCTTCAAAAATTTGGCAATTCGTGAAATCAATATTTTGAAAATGCGAGTTTCTTCCGAAAATCAAGGAGCGAAGCGACTATGATTTTCGAGAATCCCGCAAAAATTTTGCGGAATTAGTTGAACGGCTCAACGCTAGCTTCCCAAGCTAGAAAAATGGGTTCGACTCCCATATTCCGCATTCGCAAGCAAAATTTCTGTGCGGGGCCAAGCAGAGGACGGGAGTTCTCCCGATTTTCTTTCCGCTAAAATCGGATTAGAAAATCGTGGATCCTCAACATTCTATTCAAATTAAAATTTGAAGAATGTTGGGAGATTCTCCCTGCCCGCACAGAATTAGACTTTTAGCGCTCTGGCGCATCAACCGCCGTTTGGATTTCACATACTTCCGAGGTTCTAGTATCGTTCTATTCCCTGTATAAAATTTGTTGCAACACCACAACGAACGATTTTTATTGGAAAAGTTGTCTTTTTGGCGGAATTTTTTGCGCGGAATAAGAAGTTTATTCGATTGGAATTTTGGTTTCCAATCTTATGAAGAACGTTTCGGAAAAGATGAAGAGTTGTTAGCTTCTGATTGGCGAAAAACAGGAGATGATATTAGATATGCGATTGGCCGGATTGATTGTTAATTTGAAAAAGGGAGGTTGAAATGAAAAGAATATTTTATTTTCCGATTTCCATTTTTCTTTTCGGCTTAATGCTGATTTTAATTCGCTTTTTCACGCCCCAATTGCCGATTTGGCTGGGCCAATTCGGGTTTTTTTTGGTCTATTGCGCTAAATTTTTTCCAGTATGGCAGGGCTGGGCGCTGATGATAATTGCATATTTAATGACAGGCATTTTTTTACTTATATTTGTTATGAAAATTTCTGTTTATAATGTTTATGGAAGAATTGAGCCAAATTGGAGCACATATATTTTATGGGCTATAACATGGCCTTACGCAGTAATTAAATTGCGGTTAATTTAATTATTAAAAAGTCAAAAGACGAGAATTTATTTCTCGTCTTTTTTGTAAAAATTTAAATCTTGAATTCGATTATATCGCCGTCGGAAACGATATAATCTTTGCCTTCGGTACGGAGCCAGCCTTTTTCACGGGCTTTTGCCAGGCTTCCGGCTTCCACTAATTTTTCGTAGCTTATTATCTGCGCTCGGATGAATTTTTCTCTGAAGTCAGTATGGATTGCCGCTCCGGCTTCGGGCGCGGTAGAGCCTTTTTTTATCGCCCAAGCGCGGGTTTCGTCTTCACCGGTCGTCAAAAATGTTATCAGCCCGAGCATTTTATATGCTTCTTTAATTAGATCTCCAAGATTACTGGAAAAGCCCAATTCTTTTTTATCTTTTTCTTCCATTTCCATCAATTCTTCCTCCATTTTAATGTCTATAACTACGTGATTTCTTTTTTTTAATTCTTCGGAAATTTTTTCCGTGCCTTTTACATTGTAAACATAAAGCACGGGTTTAAAAGTTAAAAGATGCAGATCTTTGACGAGAGCAAATTCTTCATCTGGTAGGCCCGTTTCCCGCGCGGGTCTTCCTGATTCGAGGATTTTTTTGATTTTTTGAACGATAGCCATTTTTTTCTCCGCTTCTTTGCTGCGGCTTTTTACATCTTTTTCAAGACTACCGATTCTTTTTTGAACGGTTTCCAAATCCGCCAAAATCAACTCCGTTTCGATAACGGCAATATCGTTTTCCGGGTCTATTTTTTTGTGGACGTGGATGATTTTTTCGTCTTCAAAAACGCGGACGACTTCGGCGATGACGTCCGTTTCGCGGATGTGCGATAAAAATTTGTTTCCCAAACCTTCGCCTTCGGCTGCGCCCTTCACCAATCCAGCGATGTCAAAAAATTCGATGACGGCCGGCACGATTTTTTTTGAATGGGAAAGTTCCGTCAGTTTCTCTATGCGAATGTCCGGCACCGGCACTATTCCGATATTGGGTTCAATAGTGCAGAATGGATAATTCGAAATATCCACCTGCTTTTTGGTAAGCGCTTTGAATAATGTCGATTTGCCGACATTTGGCAATCCTACGATTCCAATTTTCATGCCAAATTTTCTAAAATTTTAGAGTGATAACGAATATAATTTTCTTGAAAATTTGAGCACCCCGCACTAATTTTGCCGTGATGTTTTATAGAATAAATAACTTTTTTGTTAATCTTTGACTGGCCTCGCAGTCCGCGTGTCCCGAATAGGGACATCTTTTTTGGGCGAAGCGGACTGCCGTCGCGCCACCTCGCAAAATTTAGTGCTGGGGTGATATGCTTTTATCATACGCGAGCTTTTATCGGCAGTCAAAATTTTCAAAATAAAAACTCCCCGTGGTTTCGGGGAGCTTCGACATTTGTTTTTACCTTTTGAAAGGATCAAAAGGATTTAACCTTAAATTCTTAGCATCGAGATATATTACCACTGCTGCAAAAATGGCGAAAACAATGGCCATGATGATTGCTTCATATGTTTGTTTAAAAAAGAATCCTGATTTAAAAAACAAGAAGATGAAGAAAAACAGAGCGCAGCAACGCGGAAAATAAAAGCATATAAGCAATGTTAGTGAGATAAATCCGATACATGCAAGCCAAAACATTATCATATTGATCCCTCCTTTCTTTCCGGATTTTTAAAAATCAACTTTTTGTATAAGAGTATATTTGTTTCATATTTTTGTCAAATAAACTTTTTGCGATTACCCTCAGTTTTATATGGTATAATTAAAATCATGGCAAAAATCAATTCCTCTATTTTCAAAGCTTACGACGTGCGTGGAGTTTATCCCGCCGAAATTAATGAAGAAACGGCTTATTTGGTTGCTAAGGCACTGGTGAAATATTTAAAAGCCAAAAGTATTGTCGCGGCTCGGGATATGCGGCCTTCTTCTAAGCCGCTTTATGCGGCAGTTTTGCGCGGCTTGAAAGAGATGGGAGTTAAAATTTACGATGTCGGTTTGGCCACGACCCCGATGTATATGTACGTTATTAATCTGGAAAAAGCCGATGGCGGAATTGTTGTAACGGCATCTCATAATCCCGCGAAGTATAACGGTTTGAGGATGGAAAGCAAATTTGCCGCTTCGGTTGGCGAAGGAAGCGGAATGGAAAAAATTAGAGACATGGTTCTAAGGGGAGAAGTTGTTAAGGCGGAAAAAGTCCGGAAATATCAAATCGTCAGGAAAGATTATTTAAAAAAATACGTAGATTTTTTGGCAAAAAAATTTTCGCCGAAAGATTTTACCGGTTTAAGCGTAGCAGTTGATGCGGGGAACGGAATGACCGGCATTGTTTTACCGCATCTTTTTAAAAAACTGAAAATCAAATACTACCCGCTTTATTTTAAACTCGACGGCACTTTTCCTCACCACGATGCCAATCCTGTTCAAGCCGAAAACGTAAAAGATTTGGGCGATTTGGTGGTCAGGAAAAAAGCTTTTTTGGGAATTGCTTTTGATGGAGACGGGGACAGGGTGGGGTTTGTTGACGGCAACGGACAAATGGTGGATATGGATTATATCTCGGCGCTTTTGGCAAAAGAAGCCCTGAAAAATCAGCCGGGCGCAAAAATACTTTACGATAATTCGTCCAGCCGGATCGTCCGCGAAACAATCGAAAAAAACGGGGGCAAGGCTTTGATTTGCCGCACCGGCCATTCTTTTTTCAGGCGTCTGCTTCGGAAAGAAAAAGCGCTTTTCGGCTGCGAAAAATCCGGTCATTGCATGCTAAAAGAATTCTTTTACGCCGAAGGCGCGATTCTTACGACTCTTCATGTTTTGAAGACCGTGGGCCAGTCCGGCAAAAGGCTCGAAGATTTGATAGCGCCTTTTAAAAAATATTTTTTTGCGCTTGAAACAATTGATTTTCCGGTCCGGAAAAAGTTCGGCGCGGTAGTTAAAAAACTGGAATCCGCTTATCCCGGCGGAAAGTTGTCGTATCTCGACGGTCTTTCGGTTGAATATTCCGATTGGTGGTTTAATGTCCGGCTTTCCAATACCGAGCCGATTATCCGTTTAAGAATCGAAGCCAAAAATCAAAAACTTCTGGAAGAAAAAAAGAAAGAAATTTTGGCAAAAATTAAAACCCCGTGAAGCTCACGGGGTTTTTTTTATTTATTCTTATTTTTTTCTCTATTTTATATTTTCTAAATCCATATCCAAATGATGAATGCTGTTTACCAACGCTATCTGAGTTTCCGGCCGCCAACTGGCCGGATTTTTTTCGTGGAAGTAAACCATATTCACACACGTATTTTCCTGCTTGATACCTCTGTACGAATAGATTTTTATTTCAGCGCTTAGAAGTTCGGTCAGAATCACCATATTCGTGCCTGCGTGGGCGATGATGATAAGGTCGCTGTTGGTTTCATCTTTATCCCCGAGCCAGATTCTTTTGATGGCGTTAAAACATTTTATTATGCGGGCATCGGTTTCTCTTTTTGATTCTCCGCCTGGAAAGCGAAAATCAGGTCCGAGAAATCCATTTCGCCATTCTTCGTGCTGTTTAGGAAATAATTTCTGAACTTCCGCCGGCGTTTTGCCGCACCACTGGCCGATATCAATTTCCCGCAATCCCTCAAGCGATAATCTGGCGGGTTTGGGGTTTAAATACCGCGACAGTATTTCGGCAGTTTCCCGGGCTCTTTCTCGTGCGCTTGTGATTACAAATCTTCCCCTGAACTGATAGTAATTCTGAAGCGCTTTTCCCAGAAGCGCCGCTTGGTGCTTGCCGGCTTCATTCAACGGTGACTCGCTTCCACCTCCGCAATAAGTGCCCATTTCGTTGGCTTCGGTCTCGCCGTGCCGACACAAAAAAAGCCGCCTTATTTTTTCATCCATCTCGTTTACCTCTTTTTCAAAGAATTTTCTCTCTTTTTAACACAATCGCCGATTTTTTACAAACAAAAAAGGCATCTGCAGATGCCTTTTAATCATTTTACTTTTTTTCTTCTAGACATTTCGGTAACCATTTAGAGGGCGTAAACCAGCAAAAGTCCCCGAATATACGTTTGCGGTTAATGTCAGTCAGTTGATCGCAAGAACCGTAATGATAATAATAGTAATTTGCACAATTCCCACAGATTTTTATTATCAGTCCTTTTTTCTCAAGGAATTCAACTAGCTGCTCAATACAGATTTTCTCTTCAAGAGAATCTGTATCTATCAACTTAGTTAAAATGTCTAAACAAAACTTTCGAACATAGCTTCCGTGCATAGTGCTGTAATCAGAAGGAAATCTTATTAAGCGTCTTCTAAGAGGTATAGTGCGAACAATATGGTAATCAAATCGAAAACTTTCTTTTGTTATTAATTCAACAAAATCTGGTATTTCAAATTCTATTTCTTCAAATTTTCTCTTCGGTTCTGGCGGTTTCGGAATTTCTTTTACCAACTCGGTTTTTTTTATTTCAGATTTTGCCGATTCTACTAATTCAGCAAACTCTTTTTGATAATCCCGGCGAATCTTTGTCAGAAAACGAGTAGAAATTGCCAATTCTTCTACTGTTTTCAAATCCTTGATTTTTTCTAAGGCGTATTTGAAAGATTCTTTGTAAGCCCAGGTCAGAATGGGCTCATTTTTTGCATTCAGCGGTGCAGTTTTGGCGATTTCAATTAGTTTCGGGTCTTTTAACGCCAATTCGGCTTTCTTTTTCAATTCCTCAAAGTATATCGGTATGTATATTTATGTTGATTTGCCATTTTTTATTCTCCTTTTTGATTTTGATTTCAAGGTACTTCACGATTATGGCCGATTTGGATTTTGAGTCGCTCTGCTCATTTAAATCAGCCTCCTTTCTTTCCGCGCCTCGCCGTGCTTTAGCGAAGGCAGGGAAACGCCATTGTTTCCTGATTTTTGGGCGCTATGCCCACGGTTAAAGACACATTGCTTTAACCGCAATTATGTCTTGCACGATTAGTTAATTTCTGTCAAGCATTAATTTGTCAGTAGTCCCGTTGTTTTTTTTACTTCTTTCATTGTGGCCGAGGCGATTTTTTGCGCCCGTTTTCGGCCTTGTTCCAGGACATTTTTAATGTAGCTTTGGTCTTTTTCAAGCTCGTGGTATTTTTCGCGCAGAGGTTTCAGGGATTTGATAATCACTTCCGCCAAATCTTTTTTGAATTCGGCATATCCTTTTCCTTCGTATATTTTTTCTAATTTCTTTTATCTGCTTTTCAGAAAACAGGTGATAAATAGTCAGAAGATTTGAAATGGCCGGTTTTTCGCGGAGATTGTATTTTATTTCTTTGCCGGAATCGGTAACCGCGATTTTTATTTTGCGGCTGATTTCATCATCCGAATCAAAAAGCGCGATATAACTTTCCGGACCGTGGCTTTTCGACATCTTTTTTGAGGAATCCTGCAGCGAGAAAATTTTTGATTCTTTCTGGAGAATCACTTTTGGTTCGATAAATGTTTGGCCAAATCGAGCATTGAATTTTCTGGCAATTTCTCGGCTAATTTCGACATGCGGTTCCTGGTCTTTTCCCACGGGAACATGAGTCGTATTATAAAGCAAAATATCCGCTGCCTGTAGAACCGGATAGGCGAGTAGGCCGAGATTATTTTGTTTTGGATGCTCCTCCCGCATTTCTTTATAGACCGGATTAAGTTCCAGCATTGAAAGAGGCGTAATCATTCCCATAATTGTGGCCAATTCGGCGTGCTCCGGAATTTGCGATTGAATAAAAATAGTCGCTTTATCGGGGTTAATGCCGGCGGCCAGATAAGTTGCTGCTAGTTTTAATGTATTTTCTTTCAGATTTTTACTGTCTTCGAGCGTGGTAAGCGCATGAAGGTCGGCAATCATTATAAAGAATTCGTCCGCCTCCTTTTGCAATTGCACTAAAGGTAAAAGCGCGCCAAAATAATTGCCGATATGTAGTATTCCCGTCGGCCTCATTCCCGACAAAATAATCCTTTTTTTATTTTCTTTTGGCATTCTTTTATTATGACAATTTTTTGTTCAATACAAAATAAGCCCTACTCATTTTGACATAAACGGGGCCTTATTTTATTTTGCTTATTCTATTTCTTTTTTTAACTCTGCCTTAGCTTTCTCAAGAAGAGCCTTGATTTTAGCGGAAGGGATTACAACTGCATGCAAGAAAACTTCTCCGCCTAATATACCAATAAGCTGGCCGTTTGCATTTAATACTGCAGAACCGCTCATGCCTTCTGATAAATTGTCTTCTGGATTAACAAAGATAAGATTTTTTGATGTACCACTTGCTACTACAATGCCTTTCATTGCATAGGCTTTAATTTTACCGTTCTTCTCTTTATCGGGAATATACCCATAAAAAGACAAGGAAGAATCATCCGGAATCGGTGCTTCATTAATTTGAAGATGACGCGTAAAAGTACATTTTCTAGCTGTCTGCGGAGGTAAATACAATATTGCCAAATCATTTTCCTTATCTGTCCAATCTTCGCGGTCCCGGACATAAAGCCAATTATCACAATTTATAGGCGGATTTTGCATTTGTCGTTAAACTTCAATAATAACCGGCAAAACCACCCCGAAGCATTCGCCTTCGGCGAAGCTACGGGGCGAGAAGTGGTTTAGGTTATCCATTTTTCAGCTTGCCATTATGCTTACTAAACTTCTATGATGACTGGTAATACCATGGGTCGGCGTTTGGTTTTCTGGAAAAGAAATTTTCCGATCTGATCCCGTAATACGTCTTTCACATAAGAGAGATTAACTGGATGCATTTTCGCGGTCGCGTCTTCGACGGTTTTTTTAATGATATGGCGGGTATCTCTAAGTAGTTCTTGCGATTCGCGCAAATAAACGAAACCGCGGGAAATAATATCGGGTGAACCTCTTAATTTTCCCGTTTGCGAATCAACGGTGGCGATTAAAACGAATATGCCGTCTTCGGCAAGCATTTGCCTGTCGCGCAAAACCACTTCTTTGATGTCGCCGACTCCCAGGCCGTCCACAAATACATATTCAATTGGAATTTTTTTGTCGGCAAATTTTATTCCTTGGCGCGTTACCTCAATCACGCTTCCGTTATCGGGAATGAAAATATTTTGGGCGGGAAATCCTATGGATGTCGCAATTTTAGCCGCTTCGCGCAAAAGATAATGATTTGCATAAACCGGTATAAAGTATTTAGGCTTAACTTCTCTGATAAGCCTGTTTTATGTCTTCAATCAAACCGTGTCCGCCGCCGTGCACATCCATTATTTCTTTATGAATAACATTGTCGCATTTGCGGTATAGGTTGTCTTTCAGCCGCTGGATAGAGCGTTCATTTCCCGGAATGACGGATGAGGAAAAGATAACCGTATCGGTTTTTTTCAGCTGGATATTCCGGTATTCTCCGTTGGCGATGCGCATTAAAACTGCCCTGTCTTCTCCCTGGGCGCCGGTGCAGATGACGATAACTTTATTGTCGGGATAATCATGTATCCTTTTGACGTCAATCAGCGTGTTATCTTCAAATTTTACATATCCTAATTGTTTAGCCAGCCCGATGTTTATTTTCATTGAATATCCGTCCAATGCCACTTTTTTTCCGAGTTCTTCGGAAATTTTCACAATCCAAGCCACTCTTTCAACCATTGAAGAAAACGTTGCGATAATCACGCGGCCGGGCGCGGTTTCAATAATTTGTTTTATATTATTGTAAATTTCCTGTTCGGAAATTTGATGTCCTTCTTTGGTTGACCCTATTGCTTCGGCCATCAGAATTGAAGGAGTGGCGGTCTGATTCCACCTCGATAAGGAAGAAAAATTAGTAATTTCTCCCTGAACCGGATTTAAATCGTATTTCCAGTCGCCCGGGTGGATGATATTCGCAACCGGAGTTTGGATTATCGTGCCCAAAGAATCCATAATGCTGTGCGTAGACGCGAAAAAGCTTACTTTAATGTCGCCTAAGTAAATTTTTTCGTCTACTGATTTGATTTCGTGCGCTTTAAGAAATTTTAAAAGCTGGGCTTCTTCAAGGCGTTTGCGGACTAAAGCCAGTGTCATCCTGCTGGCATAAACAGTGGGCCAGCCAAGCCGCGGCAAGAGATGGGGGACTGCGCCGATATGGTCAAGATGGCCGTGGGATAAAATCACCCCGCGGATATTTTTTTCTTTACCCTGGAGATATCTTGAGTCAGGAATAATGTAATCTATTCCCGGCATGTCTTCTTCGGGAAATTGCATGCCCATATCCAAAATCACGATGTCTTTTCCGCATTCAAATACGGTCATGTTGCGCCCTACTTCTTCCATTCCTCCTAGAGGAATAATGCGTACAAGATTTCTTTCCGGAGAACGTTCCGAAATATGACGTGAAGGATGCTTTTTGTGCATTCCTTCTCTGTGTTTTATTTGTGTTTTAATCATAGTGCTGGGAGGGGGATTTGAACCCCCAAGGAGTTGTCTCCACTAGCTCCTGAAGCTAGCGCGTCTGCCAATTTCGCCATCCCAGCGCTGCGTGCCTGCCTGCGGCAGGCAGGTCTGCTAATTCCACCACGCGAGGGCTTTAATCATAAAATTAATGTTCTAACTAGCGCGCCTGTCTGCCGCAGGCAGGCGCCACATTCCCGGGAATTGAATTAAATTTTTCTATAGCAATTTTCAATTGTGAGAAGATTTTTGAACTTTTTTGGATTATTTATGAACGCGAGTTTAGCCGGCGTTTTAATAAGCGAATATAACGGTTTCGAACGAACTGCGCCGAGTTCGGGAACTTCTTTTGGTCTCAGTTTGATGAGTTCGGGAACTTTCGCGTAATTTTTGTTCTTTCGAGGAATGATTCCTTTTTTCCCCCGGATAAAATAATAACAGCCTCCGTGAAGTTTTTGAACGGGCTTGTAGTCGCTTTTTTCATTGGTGCTTAACCAGTTCGCCATGATAAAGGTTTTTTTCTGCGAGGGATTTATCATTATGTGGCCGAATTTTGGAGGAGCGATTACTTTTTCATTCGATTTAGCTTCTACGAGATAGGCTTCGGTAATATTTTTAGGATTTTTTCCGTAACGCTGCAATAAAAACCATCCGTGACCGGAAACAACCTCCATTATTTCCGGGTAATCCGTGTTATGATAATGGCCGTAAGTTTTTGAAAGTTCTCTGCCTAAGTATTTCGGATAAAGATAGGTAATGTCATAGCGCAAATTATTTTCGCGGGCTTTTCGTCTGTCTTTTTTAGGTTCTTTTCCGCGGTAAACGTTATAGACAACTCTGTCGGGGCCGACATATTTTTCGGCAAGAACCGGCTCCATTTCTTTTGCGGTTCGCGGAAGACATTTTACCCTCCCACCAATCACTTTTTTCTTACGATTGGCAAAGGGTTTGGTTTTCGCGCGATTGGTGGGAGGGTTTATTTTTTCCATACTCTTTCTGTTTCTACGTACCATTTTTGTATTTGAGAAAATCTTTCCGAGGGAATGGTGATGGTATCGGTATCAAGCCCCGCTAAATATTTCGGAGCCAGGTAAATGTATTTCGGTGAATATAAGAATACCGCCGGCACGTCTTTTTCTATCTGTTTTTGGAAAGCTTGGTATTTTTCCACTCTTTTTTTAGCATCGGAAATTGTACGCGCGTCTTCGAGCAGTTTATCCGTCGTTATATTGGCGTAGAGCGCGATGTTCAAACCGGGGTCATTTCGTTGGGAAGAATGCCAAAAAGCAAACGGGTCGGGATCTCTTCCCATCATGATTCCGAAAAGAAGAGCGTCGTATTTTCTCGGCCGAATAATATTTTGATTAAGGTCCCCGATTTCAAAAATCTTTACATTTACTTTTGCTCCTAAATTTCCCCACATTGTTTTCAAAAGTTCGGCGGCCTGCGTGAGTTCCGGCGCATCTGATGTGGCAAGATTAAATTCAAGCCTCGCCACATTTTTTTTCTTATCTGTTTTTTCAAAAATTTTATCTTGTTCGTTGAACTGCCATCCCGCCTTTTCGAGGATAACTTTTGCGTTATTTAATCTTTCTTCGTAGGATGGCTGATTTATTTTTTCCTGAACATCAAAAGCTCCCAGTGAGCCCGGCGGGAGAGGATAATTGAGAACCGAGCCGAAATTCTGGAATACTTCTTTGACGATTTTTTCTTTGTCGGTAGCTAAATCCAGCGCTTGCCTAACTTCTTTATTTGCAAGCAGTGGCGTGTTGTTCTGATTGAAGAAAACCGCGAATACGCGTGGAAGAAGCAATGCCTTTAAGTCGGTGTCGTTGCGTTTTGTTCCCACTATGGCTTCGGGCGAAATGCCGCCAAAACTTTCGATTTCGCCGTTTTCGTAAGCCGAGATGAGTTTTTTCTCGGAAGGATAAAATTTGAGGATAAGATTGGCGATATAAGGTTTTCCCAAAATAAATTTTTTGTTCGGTACGAGATTATAAGATTGAGTAATACCCATTGAGTCTTTGGTTATTTTTTCGACTTGATAAGGGCCGGAGCCTATCGGCGTGATGTTGAAATCGGTCATACTCATCTGTTCCGGCGGAATTTCTCCCCAGATATGTTTGGGTAAAATTCCAAGAGTCATATTTTCTATAAACGGCGCATAAGGTCTTTTTAATGAAAAGCGAATAGTCCTGTCGTCTATTTTTTCGATCTCAACTCCTTCCCAATTTGCGCGTTGAGCGCTTTTGAGGACCGGATTCTTCGCTTGCTGAATAGTAAAAACAACATCGTCGCTTGTTATCGGTTTTTTGTCCGACCAAGCGAGATTATTCCGAAGCGTAAAAGTGTATGAAAGGCCGTCATTTGAGATTTCGTACTTTTCCGCCAAATCTGCCATCAAGCCTCCTTTTCCGTCAGCCCGCAAGAGTCCGGAATAAATAAGACTGGTCAGGTCGCGGTCGGAATCGGAAATCGCCAATAGAGGGTTGACGAAGCGAGGAGTGCCGATGATTCCTTCTTCCAGCGTGCCGCCGTGTTTTGGGATTTCAATCGCGAGAGAACGGTCAATTTTCCAAAGAAGCCCCAAGCCCCCGGCAATAAAAATCATTATTAAGAATAAGAAAGCGATTTTTTCCTTGAAGGAGAAAGACCTTAAAACGTAGCGGATTTTAAGCGGAGAAGGAAAATTTAAACGCTTTAGAAAGGAGAGAAATTTTTCTTTCATCCCGTTAGAGACAGGAAATGCATTAGCATTTCCCTAAAATTAATTTACAACTTTTTATTAGCACTATTTTATTTTATTCTATTTCCCGTGAGATTTTTAAGGATTGAATCTCTAACGGGATTCACAAAAATCTATCGTATAATCAAAACAATAAACGTAGATGAAACAAAAAGAATTGCCAAAATAATGGTCGCTATAAATAGTGTTTTCTCAAGGCCGCGTTTAGTATGATAACCGCCGCCGGCGCCGCCAAAACTTTCAGAAAGACCGGCTCCTCTTTGCTGCAGCAAAATTGCGGCCACCAATAAAAAGGAAATGACGATTTGAACTACCGATATAATAGCAGAAATAGACATTATTGTAAAGCATACTCCACATTTTGCCAGTAGTCAATAGGTTAGCGGATTAAAGGGGCTTGCCCCGTAAGGCAATATCGTGAGTTAATCTTGCGTCTTTTGTGGAGGTTGAAATTGCTGATGAATTTAAATTAAGTCTCTTATTATTTTGATATTTCTTAAAGGATTAACGCTGACGCACGCGATATTGCTTTACGGGGCTTGTCAAGGTTTTAAATAAATGCTAGGAATTGGGTGGAATTTAATTGTATCTTTAAAAAGGGAGGAAAATAAATGAATGAAATTCTGAATTTTCTGGGGTTTAATGGATGGGAGAGTGCTTGTTGGAATCTTCTGGCTTATCTTGGCATGATTATAATCATCGCAGCAGTAATTTCTAGAAAATGCCGGGATCATTTTTTTGTTTGGGGACCGCTGGCTTTAATGCTCTACGCTAAATTTTTTCTTCATAATCCGTTACTTGTCGGTCTTCAACTAATCATTGTTGTTTCTGGTATTTTGAATTTACAGAAAATCAAAAAAGGCGCACTGCCAGTTGTAGGCGTTTTGACAGCGATAGTTTATATTGTATTATTGGCTACCGGTTCAATTAACGGAATCTGGTATTGGATCGGTTCGTTTGGTCTTCTAGGCATCGGTTTGGGCCTTACTCAATTGCCCAAAAAAAGAAGTTTCGTGATTATGAGCATCGGTGGCGCATTGATTGTTCTTTATAGCGGCCCCTGGGCCCTCAAAATATGGATTTGGTTTATTCTGAATTTAGTTTTCTTCGGCGCCAATGTTCTTACATTGCTGCGCTGGAAAAAAGAATAAAGGAGAAAAACAAAATGCCGAAAAATGGAATGCCCAAAAGCAGGATTTCAGGAAAAGATGTAGAAGATTTTATTGCCGTTCTTCGGGAAAAATTAGGCCCCGATTTGCCGAATTTGGTCCGCGTTGATGATGCTATTCGCGAAGCAGTAGAGGAGTGCTTTTTTGAAGAAGCCGTCAAAATTGACATTAACAGGATAAAAAGTTTCTGATCCTACAGGCAAAAATTTCGCCGTTTAATAATAAAGCCCGTCCGCCCAAGGCGGATGGGCTTTTAAAATCATTTGAAGGAGGCTTAGATGGAAACAGAAGAAAAAACGAGATTTAAAATTGATTTGGCGCCTTGCGCTGGTTGCCGAATTTGCGAGATTTCGAGAAATAAGATAGAAACATAGCCACTCTTGCGAGAGTGGCTATTTATTTACTCTTGACAACTCTTAAATTTCGCCCAAAATAATCAGTATATGAAGACTTCAATTAATACTCGTGGCGAATTTAATCGAGCCATTAAGCCGTTAGGCGACCGCGTTCTTGTCGAGCCGCTTAGCGACGAAGAACGCGAAAAAACAACTAAATTGGGAATCGTCATTCCCGATACGGTTGAAAAAGAAAAATCGGAGCGGGGAAAAGTTATTGCCGTTGGTCCGGGTAAGAATGACTGACGCAAGGAAAACTTATTCCTCTTTCCATTAAAAAAGGCCAGATAGTAATTTTCTCAAAATACGGTCCGGATGAAGTTAAGGTCGGAAACAAAGAATATTACATAATTAAAGAAGATAATATTCTTGCAATTTTAGAGTAATGGCTTCGCCCACGATTTGGAACTTATGCGACAAATCGTGGTAGCGAAACATTACCCCGCCCTCTAGGCTCATTATTAAAACAGTTTTGACATAATCTTGATTGATAGCTTAAAATTACCACGAAACATAAATGATGTGCTTAGAGGGCGGGGTTCTCAAAATTATTATTCACTAACGTTCATATAATTTTGGAATATGGCAAAACAAATTTTATTTGAAGAAAAAGCGAGAGCCAGTTTAAAACGGGGCGTTGATATGCTTGCCGACGCCGTGAAAATCACTTTGGGACCTAAGGGCCGCAATGTTGTCTTGGGAAAAGGTTTCGGTTCACCCGGAGATCACTAACGACGGCGTGACTATTGCCAAGGAAATTGAACTTGAAGATAAAGTTGAAAACATGGGAGCCGAGATAGTGAAGGAAGTGGCGTCAAAGACAAACGATGTCGCCGGAGACGGCACAACCACGGCCGTAGTTTTGGCTCAAGCGATGATCAAAGAAGGCTTTAAATTTGTGACAATGGGAGTTAACGCCATTGGTATCCGTTTGGGCATAGAAGAAGCCACAAAAAATGTTATTGAGGTCCTGAAAAAAATGGCAAAACCCATTAAAAACAGAGAAGAAATTATGCAGGTGGCGGCGGTTTCTTCGGAATCGGAAGAAATCGGAAGCATTATTGCCGACACTTTGGAAAAAGTAGGGAAAGACGGCGTGGTGACGGTTGAGGAGTCGCAAACATTCGGAGTAGAGTCGGAAGTCGTCAAAGGAATGAAATTTGACCGCGGCTACGTTTCTCCTTATATGATTACCAACGCCGAACGAATGGAGGCGGTTTATGAAGATTGCTTATATTCTTATTACCGACAAAAAAATTTCCGCGATTAACGAAATTATCCCCGTTCTTGAAAAAGTCGTTCAGGCGGGCAAAAAAGAAATGGTGATTATAGCCGAGGATTTGGAAGGAGAGGCGCTGGCGACTCTGGTCGTCAATAAAATTAGGGGAACGTTTAATACTTTGGCGGTGAAGGCGCCGGGATACGGCGACCGCAGAAAAGAGATGCTTGAAGACATTGCCATTGTTACCGGCGGAAAAGTCATTTCCGAAGAGCTCGGTTTAAAATTGGACAAAGTTGATTTGAATGTGCTCGGGCAGGCCCGGCGGGTTATCGCCGACAAGGAAAATACTACGATTGTCGGCGGCAAAGGAAAGAAGCAGGCGATTGAAGACAGAATTAATCAGGTTCGTACCCAGATAAAAAATACTGATTCTGAATTCGACCGCGAAAAACTGGAAGAGCGGTTGGCGAAGCTTTCTGGCGGAGTGGCGGTCATCAAAGTCGGCGCGGCAACGGAAACGGAAATGAAATACAAAAAGCTCAAAATCGAGGATGCCGTTAATGCGACAAAAGCCGCGATTAGCGAAGGGATCGTGCCCGGCGGCGGCACGGCGCTGGTAAAAGCTGCGGCGATTGTCGGCAAGATGATTGATGAGAAAAAAATCAAATCCATTTCAAAAGAACTGGCAAAGGAATTTGCCGCAGGTTTTGAGATTCTTCTTAAAAGTTTGGATGAGCCGTTGAATCAAATTGTCAAAAACGCGGGTAAAGACGGCGGCGCGATAATTTCAGAAATTAAAAAGGCGGTTTCAGAAAATCATTTATCAAATATCGGTTACAACGCTATTAGTGATAAAGTTGTCCCCGATATGATAAAAGCCGGAATCATTGATCCGGTTAAAGTGACGCGTTCGGCGTTGGAAAACGCCGCTTCGGCCGCAGCGATGCTTCTGACAACCGAAGCAGTCGTCGCCGATTTGCCGGAAAAAGAGCATAAACATATGCCGGGACCCGGAATGGGAGGAGAGGATTACTAAATTAGAAAATAGAGATCTAGAAAGTAGAGAATAATAGAGGAGTTGACCCCGCACCTTTCTGGAATTTTAAAGAATCCATTTGAATGAATATTTGAAAGGTGCGGGGTTGACTTTTTAAATCAGTCTGTGCTATTTTAGGCGCAGACTGATTTTGTTCTTGGACAATTTTAAGAAAGGAGAGAAATTGATGGAAGCGAAAGAAGAACTTCTTGAAAAGCTTAAAGAAATTAAGGGAAAAGATATCGGAACTTAGTGAAAAGAAAGACAAAAAGAAATAGCACATGCTGGTGGGATATGGAGGAATGCCCGTTTTATTCGGAAATGAAAGGATTTGAAAACGCCGGTTCGAGATGTTGCGATTGCAGCCATCTGGATCAGGAAATATTTTTTTCCATCGCAGAAGATATATTTAGGCTATGATTTCAAGGCGATATTGAAGAAGCCAGAGAAGAGGGAAAAGAAGAAGGAAAAAAAGAAGCGGAAAAAGAAATATGTGATGATATTCGAAGAAAAGATCGAAGAAATTTTAGAAGAAATTGAATCAGAGATAGTCAAATGAATCTCGGTATCGCGAGCCGATAAATAAATTAAAAAAGTCTGCCAAATTGGCAGACTTTTTATATTGGAGAATTCTTAGAATTTTCTCCATTTATTTTTCAAAATTATCTCTCTATCTTCGGGCAGAAGATAATAATCTTCATTCGCGAATCGGCTCATTCGGCGGCGTTTCCAGAAGCCACCATTTCATTATTCCGCCATCGCTATGGCGCGGCGACATAATGATGGCATGAAATATTTCATGCGCCAAAAAATTCGGCTTGAGAGTGCCAATAATGATAAATCTATAAGTGGCCGTATGTCTGTTGAGCCCATAGTAGGGACAGAATCATTTTCCGATTTCGGAAAAGCCGTAAGGCCGACTGCTATGTCAAATGCAAATGTCCATTTTTCGGCAGTCAGCTTTTAAAATATCCCTCATATCGCTCGATTTCTTTATTTTTCCAGATGACCCGCGCGATATTCGTAACTTCTAATTTTATTCCCGTTTGAATTTCCATCAGGTCGGAAGATTCTTTTATCCACTTCAAAATTTGTTTATCACTATAGCTTTCATCCGTTGCAATCGCTAAGGACAAAGTTCTGATGGGAAGATTTCCTTTCTGAAATCCGGATTATTGAGAAAAGGTTTTACGGTTTTGGCATTCCATGCAACAGCCGCTAAGTAAAAAAATTGCAAGACAATAAGACAATCAGGATTACTGTCTTTCGCATTTTTCGCAACCTCCTTTTTCAATGATTTTTCAATGACCAATTCTTGAATTATTATAATTTAATTAAATATTTTGTCAAGAAAAATGAGGCGGGGATTTTCAATTTGTGGAAATTTGATATAATCAAGTCAGTTATTATTAATTAACTTTTCAATAATTTTATGATGATTTTAATAGGTATTATTGCAGTTATCGTTCTATGGTTTATCTACGCCTATAACCGTCTTATAACTTTGCGGATGCGCTCAAACGAAGCAGTTAGCGATATTGATGTTCAGACAAAGAGGAGATACGATTTGATTCCGAACTTGATGGAAACCGTGAAGGGATATATGCAGCACGAGCGTGGCGTTCTCGAAGACGTGACCAAGGCGAGAACCGAAGCAATGCAGGCCGGAGGCAGTCCGCTTGAACGGCAGAAAAAAGACAATGCATTGTCGGGCACTCTGAAAACTTTGTTCGCGGTTGCGGAAAATTATCCCCAACTCAAGGCAAATGAAAATTTTCTGGAATTGCAGAGGGAATTGACGGATACCGAAGACAAAATTCAGGCGGCGCGCAGATTTTACAACGCCAACGTTCGCGACCTTAACACCAAGATTACAGGTTTTCCCGGCAAGCATTGTCGCGAAAATGTTCGGCTTTGCTCCAGATGAAATTCTTCGAAGTCGTCTTCCGCGGCCGAACGCGAACCGGTCAAAGTTAAATTTTAATTTAAAAAAACAATGACCTTATACGACCAAAAGGACGCGAATATCCGAAAAACTTTTTTGCTATTCACGATTTTTCTTAATCGTGATTATCGGCATTGGTTGGGTTTTTGCGCAGGCCTTACGGCAATTCCGACATTTTGGTTTTTGCCGTGATTTTCAGCATTTTTATGAGTTTTATCAGCTATTGGTATTCGGATAAAATTGTATTGAAAATTTCGAAAGCCAGGCCGGTCAAGGAAGAGGAGAACAGGGAACTTTACCATGTTGTTGAAAATCTTTGCATTACCGCGGGTTTGCCCATGCCGAAAATTTATATTATCGACGACAGGGCGCCCAACGCTTTCGCAACCGGCAGAAATGCGGAACACGCCGTGGTGGCAGTAACCAGCGGTCTCTTGGAAAAACTCGAAAAACCCGAACTTGAAGGCGTGATAGCGCACGAATTGTCCCATGTCGGCAACCGTGATATATTGGTTTCGACGGTCGTGGTGGTTCTTGTCGGTTTTGTGGCGCTTTTGTCCGATTTTTTTCTGCGTTCCATGTTTTGGCGCGGTTTGGGCGGCAGAGGCGACCGCGACAGGGAAGGAGGAAGCGGAGTTTTGATGCTTATCGGAATCGCTTTGGCGATTCTTTCGCCGATTGCCGTCACTTTGATTCAGCTGGCTATCTCGCGCAATCGCGAATTTCTGGCCGACACCTCGGGCGCGCTTTTAACCAGATATCCGGAAGGTTTGGCTCGGGCGCTTGAAAAAATTTCAAAAGACGCAACACCGCTTAAAGTGGCGAATAAAGCGACTAATCATCTTTACATCATCAATCCATTGAAAGGCAGGAAAATAAGCAGCTTGTTTATGACTCATCCGCCAGTAGAAGAAAGAATTAAGAGATTAAGAGAAATGAATTTATAAATTATGAGTGCAGAATCATCTAAAGAAAAAAAGAGCGAATTGGAATTATTCAGAGCGGAAATCGCAGAAATCAAAAAAAGAGAAATGTTGAAAAAGGAAGCATGGGAAAAAAGGGAGAAAGAATATTCACGAGAAAACTCCTTACGATCCCCATTTCGATGCAATTAACCCTGATGAGTTGACGGAAGAAGACAGTCTTATCTATAGGAAATTTCAAAGTGGCAGTTTGACGCAGGAAGAATTAAAAAAATACCGCGAAAATATCAATTCCATAATAGATAAAGAAGCCGGGATTACGGACGAAGACCGCGCTGTATATGAAAAATTTAAAAGCGGAAAAATGACACGAGACAAACTTTTGGATTATTGGCAGAAAGAAAATCCCGGACAGGAAGAAATTAAAACCAAGGCGAAGAAAGACAGCCGGGCAAGTTTTTGTGCCTGGCTTGTCCAAAATTAAGAAGAAGAGGAAAAATTGAAAGAGCAGGGTAAATAAGCACGTAAATTTATGGAAAATTGCGAACAAAAATTAATTGAATTTAAGGGAAAAAATAAAGAAAAGATTGATAAAGAAGAGGTGGTTTTGCTGCGTCATGAATTAGAGAAAGTTAAAGAGAAAATCAAAGAAGGATATGAACAGGATAAAAAAGCGGTTTTTTTTCAGGGTTTGGAACTTTTTAACGTAGACGTGAACGAATTGACTGACGACGATTTGCTTGTTTACAAAAATCTGAAAGATTTCAAAAGGCAAAAAATTTCTTTTGAGGATATGTTTCGCCGGTTAAGCCAGCAGAGGATATCGGTCGGCGAACATGTCACGGCCATGCTTGAGAAAGACAAGGATTTCGATTTTATAAAAGATTCTCGGGCGGCATTTTTGGCTTGGATGGGTAATAAGCTGATAGATGAATATTATGAGCAAAGAGTAAGGGCAAAAAAGAAAAAAACACTTAAAAAAGGAGGGGTCGGCATATCACCGCCTTTGGCGGGACAGGTGGTCTAGTGTCCCGAAAATTACAAAATCTTTGATATAATTTTCGCGGATTCTCGGTTCGTCTGCAAAATTTGAAAAATTTTGAACGAATCGGAACGTCCGCTTGTTTCCGATTTGTCTAAAAATTCAAGTTGGCGTAGAATTTTTAGCAACAAATCGCAATCCCTCTTATGGCGGAGAGGTGGCAGAGTGGTCTAATGCGCACGCTTGGAGAGCGTGAGTCCGGGAAACCGGACCGCGAGTTCGAATCTCGCCCTCTCCGTATCGATGTTTTTTTATCGGCATGACCCGAATGTCCTTATTTTTCAAAAGATTTTGGGTGCCTGTAAAATTCAAAAAAGTTTGACCCCTCGCGGGATTCGAACTTTTTTGTTTTTTGGATTTTAAAATGGATAATTAATTCCAGTCCAGTCCCATGAATAACTCAGCTGCATTTCTTCATTCAAATCAATCTTAGGTATGTAACATTCCTTCTCATATTTTTTAAGGCCGGGAGTAATTACACGAAAAATATTTCGAATTAGGGGACTTTTTTGATCCATAAAACCCGTTCCAAAATTAAAACCAAATTGCGCATGGAATATTACCACCGCTGCCCCCACAGATTTGATGGCATTTTCTAAGGTTGCAAATTTAAGATTTTCTTCTCTGTCATGTTTTGTTTTGTTATAAGCATCATACCAAGATAAGGATCCTGTTGGATTAGTGATATCCCAATCCTCGAAAGGCGCAAAAAGAGAAAGATTAGGATATGACTGTAAAGACATCTCATAGCCGTCTAAAAGCATCGGGGCTTTAAGCTTTACATAGTCATTAGTTGTATATCGTCCGCTGGAAAAATACTCATTTTCTTTCAATACCGCCGACCAGGAAGATTCTACCTCCATGCAAGCGAGTAAAATAATTTCTCTTATTTTATGGCCGTAAGTATTTAAATTTGCGCTATCGGGTTCAATGGTCTCGAATAATCCTTCTAACTTATTAAGTAAAATTCGCAAGGAAACAAATGATCCATTCAGTTTTTCTTGTGAAATGGCTTTATGGAAACTTCCAGCGCAAGCAAGCGGTCTCCAAATTCTTTTATAGAATGTACCAGGTATATATTCTGACTTTATCGTTTTGGTATCACCAAAACTCTTCGCAACCCAGTCTTCGATCGTAGAAAAAGATTTATTTGGAGTAGCGACATAATGGATGGTTCCTCCTTCGTTCAGGCCAGATGCGAAATAAGCTTTTTCTGTTTGAAACGCGACGCCAGTTTGATGATGAAAACTAGTTTCCTTATCAAACTTGTTTCCGATTTTAACATTTGGGAAAAATTCATTTTTAAAAAAGATAACGGACATAGTGCTTTTTTGCTTCTTTTTTTAACCTGGTTATAAACTATCAGCTTTTTCATTTATTATCAAATAATGACTTTTGAAGATGTGATTGTTACTCTCAATAAATTACTATCTCAAAAACAACCCGATTCGTTTAACGGTTCGTGGATATTAAAACATGCTCCCCGATGTTATCGATTTATACGGAAAAATATCAGAACGGAAATCGGCGACATTGACTGGGATAAAGTTACTTATGCTCTGGAGTGGAAATTCCAAAGACGCTGGGCTCCTGGACGGCCGAGGAAAAATCCTCTTCCCTACGAGAATTCTGCGGAGGTAGATTCAATCATAAATAAGAACAGAGAAAAGCTTTACGTTTTTATAGCTCCCCAAGATCTCGTCTGACAGGCGCATTCGGGATATCATCAGCATCAGCCTCGTGCGGCTTTCCCAGAACGGCAATCTTACCGCAAAACAAGAAGTGATGAAACTGGTTACCTACACAATAAACGACTGGCTGGAGAAATATTACTTTTTGAATCGCTGGCAAGGATACGAAGAAGAAGTGCAAAAGCAGCTTGAAGGCTGTATCCGCAGATACCGCTACACCGGATCATTCCTGCACTACGTTTACAGGACGCTTGAATACGCCGGAAGGGGTATCCGACCGTTTTACGCCTATTCGCTCGATGAACCCGTGGCATACGGCACAGAGAAGCGTCAGATTGAGAACGTTGTTCAGGATCCGGAAACCAGCATGGCGAAAATTTACGATAGAAATGATTATATAAACGCGTTAGATTAGAATTACTGGTCTTGTATCAGAGTTATCTTTTTATCTTTGTAGCTTAGTCGGCTTCGCAGATTCGCGAGCAGTTCCCGTTTTTCCGAAACTGAACCCTCTTTTAAAATATACTTCGCATAGTTCCGTATATCGGTGTCCTCGGTATTTTTTATCTTGTCCGTACTGCCAAGCACCGATCTTTGGAAGATATTAAATCTTGCGATTTCATCTTCCAATTTCTGCCGCATGCCAAGCTCATTGATATTTACCTTATCCAATATTTTCAACAGCTCGATAATCAATTCTTCCTCGCGTATATATTTATTTTTGCAGTTGCGGTCTTTACTTCTTCCACAGCCGTAGTAAATGTAATGAGCCGAAGTGCCATCTTTTAATAATTTCCATTTTTCTTCGGCTGATACGCCGGAACCGCAATATCCGCAAGTGATAAGTTTAGTAAATGAGAATTCATGATTTTCTCTGACAATTTGGTCGCGCTTTAACTGAGCTTGAGCTTTTTCGAATAATTCCTGGGTAATCAACGGCTGGTGCTTGCCCTGATACCAGTTTCCGCTTTCCCTTGGATATTCAAACGTTCCGTAATAGAAATGATTATCCAATATTCTGTATATTCCGCTCAGAGCAAGGGGTTTATTTCCTCTCGTATGGAAGTTTAACTCGAATTTTAGCCAGTTGTAGATTTTACGGCCTGACCAGTGTTCATATGCCACTTTCTCAAATATTTTCTTAACAATCGGCGCTCTGGCCGGATCAGGTATCACCTGGCATTTCTTATCCATTTGTTTTTGATTCAAATATCCCAGAGGAGCTACGGTTGGCCACAAACCCATTTCCACCCTGGCTCTAAAACCTCTTTTCACGTTGACGCACCGATTGTCATTTTCCAGTTTCGCCTGGCTTCCTAGAATCATCAGTAAAAATTTCTCGCTCGGCGAATTAGTGAATTTCTGACCGTAAGTGCGGACTTCGGCAAGAATTTTTGCATCCATAAGGTCGACGATTTTACCGAGGTCACCGGCATTCCTTGAGATTCTGTCCGGTGCCCAAGTAAGGATGCCGTTGAATTTCCCTTGTTTTATTTCTTCAACAATCTCGTTAAAGATGGGTCGCTGCCCGGTTTCCTTGGCCGAATGCGATTCTCTTTTTATTTCCACAATTTCAAGGTTTTCGCGTTCGGCCAGTTGCAACATTTCTTTGACTTGGGAATCAATGGAGAGGATTTGCCGTTCTTCGCTTTCCGTCGACTTCCTCGCGTAGAGGCAGTATTTGATTTTAACGGGCTGTGCTTGGGAAATCTGCCCCTTAATATTCCCCAAACTGGCCCGAAAGGTTGTGTTTTCCATACAATACAAAGGAATGACGCAACCCCCTTAAGGAGTCCAGAGCGCCCCGAGAGCCCGAAGTTGATAACTCGACTTCACAAAAACATCGTCTAATCTTAGGATACGGTCAGTGATTTTCAGATTGAAAAATCCTGAAATTTAAGGCAGAATTAAAAGATAAAAGCATTTTAGGGGGTGGTTAAAAACTATGGCAATTTTTGATCAACTAAAATCTATAGCCAATGTTTTAAGAGAAGCTGATAAGATTGAACAATATCAGCAAATTTTGGATGTATTGGAAAAACTTATTGAAATGCAGAACCGAATTTTTACACTAAAACAGAAAACAAAGAATTAAAAGAGTCGTTAAAAGATACAAGAATCTCTCATATTTGAAAATAATGCTTATTGGATTGAAAAAGAAGATAAAAAAGAATACCGGCCTATATTGTTCTTGTTGCTGGGATGACCATAGAAAAACCATACGAAATACAACCATGCGGAAATCCTGCTTTCTATAATTGTCCAAAGTGTGAAAACAAAAGTGTAAAAGTTTATCCCGGACGAGAAAATTCACCACAAGTCAGTCGTCTTGTCCCAAGAATAGATAGCTGTAGATAAAACGTTATGATTCTATCTGACAACGAAAAAAGAGATATTCAGAAATACATTGAGGCGGGCAAACCTTTGCCCGACAAATTTCGCTTTTTACTTATTTGAGGAGAAGCAGAGAAGTCGAGCTTGTATGGAATGGGAAGACAAACGAAGTAACGAATACAGTTTTGCCGTTTCAAGTTATTGAGCAAGTTGATGAGCCACGTTCCGAAAAAACAAAAGAGATACAAGGATTGCTTTTTGGAGATAGGTGGCACGACAAATTAAAGGTTGGACAAATAAACTCATTTGGGGAGACAACAAGCTCATTCTTTCATCTCTAAAGAATGGGCCGTTGCGACAAGAGATTGAAGAACAAGGAGGAATCAAGCTTATTTATATTGATCCTCCGTTTGATGTGGGTGCTGATTTTTCAATGAACATTGAAATCGGCGACGAAGAATTTACCAAGAAACCAAACGTGCTTGAAGAACTTGCTTATCGGGACACTTGGGGCAAAGGAGCAGATAGTTTTATAGCGATGATTTATGAACGACTTTCATTGATGCATGACTTGTTGGCAAATGATGGAAGTATTTATGTGCATTGTGATTAGAGAGTGAATAGTATATTCGACTCGTACTTAGACGAATATTTTAAGGAAAGATAATTTGAAATGAGATCATTTGGAGGTATAAACGATATGGACAGGAAATCTCGAACATATTCTAAGAGTAATACACGATATATATTTTTTTGTATCAAAGTCTGAAATCAGATATTTATTGTTTAATAGACAAGTGTACTTGTCTGAAAGACCATTGGACACGCATCAACCGCATATTAGATCAAACTGGCAGAATACACTTGCAGAATCAATGTAAAGAATCAGAAGAAGGTAAGAAGATTTAAAATTAGAATCTGAATGAACCAACTTAAAGAAGTACGAGCTTCATGATGTATGGGAGACTGACGTTCGTGGTTGCTCATTCACAGGAGCAGGTGGGTTATCCAACGCAAAAACCAAGAGTCTAATGGAACGAATAATTAATGCTTCTCATAACGAAGGCGATTTGGTCGCGGATTTTTTCTGCGGAGTGGAACAACTCTTGGCTGCCGCCGAAAAATTGAGGTCACGGAAGGACGGGAATCGAACTGAATATTTCGCGACTGATTCGAGAAATGGATCGGAACCGATCTTGGAAAATTCTCAATACATACTACACGCAAAAGAATGATTGGTGTTCAGCGTGAATTAAAAAAGATGGGCAAGGATTATCGTGCGTTTGAAATTCTCAATCTTGGTAAATATGAGAGACAACATTATGTCGGTATAAATCCGAATCTACGAGAAGAAGAAAAGGCAAAGCAGATCGCGCAAAAGGAAAAAGATTTTGTTTCTCTGATACTTTCCGCATATAAAGCGGAAGCAATAGAGGGATTCAAAACATTTCACGGCAAGAAAAGTTCTCGCCTTGTTTCCATAGGCCCTATCAATTTGCCCGCCTCGCGTCTATTTGTTGAGGCAGTTATCAATGAATGTATTGAAAAACAAATAACAAAAGTAGATATTCTCGCTTTTGAATTTGAAATGGGTCTATTCCCACATATTCAAGAAGAAGCAAAAAGCAAAGGTGTTGATCTCGCTCTCAAATATATTCCCCGCGATGTGTTTGATAAACGGGCGATTGAAAAGAATCAAGTCGTATTCCACGATGTTTCGTATATTGAGGTTAAGCCGATTGTGAAAAAAAGATCAGTCGCCGATCGAGCTTACCGATTTCTCAGTTTTCTATAATCAGGATTCGATAAAAGAGGTTGAAGAAAATCTAAAAGCGGGCGGTAAAAAGCTCTTTGTTGAGAATGGCCAAATTATCAAAATCGCAAAGGACAAAGACGGCATTACTTACTGAAGAATCTTAACGAAAAAATGGACGGACTGGATTGACTATTGGGCGGTTGATTTCAATTTTGAGAGCAAAAAGGAAATTATTCGTGTTGCCAAAAAAGATGGTTCAACGAAAGATTATCGGAAAAACAAATTCAAATCAGATGAAAATTCCTGAGTATGAAGAAATGTGGACTGGTGATTATATTTTTGAAAACGAGTGGCAGGATTTCCGTACAAAGAAAAAACGCGAACTTGTTTTACAAACCCCGCCGTGGAAGTTGGAAAGGGTAAGCGAAAAATGGCCGTTAAAGTTGTGGATATTTTTGGCAATGACACCATGAAAATTATTGAGATAAATATATAATAAATTATATGTCCAACAAACAATTCAGAAAAAAAAGAGAAGATACCCTAATTAAAACGATAGAAAAGAAATACGATGTTGATTTTGGCGTCCGGTGCTGATAAAAAACTTGGCACTTATCTAAAAGAAGAAAAATTACCATTCCTTGAGTAAAGCCCTGGAAAAAATTCAAAAAAGAAAATAATTTATGAGTCGTTTTATTTATCAAAACGCCAGGTGGCATATTGAGCAAATTGCGTTTGTTTAACACACAGAAGCAAATCGTAAACCACTAAAACAAAGGAGTAGATACTATAAAGCATCTTTTTTCTTTGCAAGCTCCGTCGTTGAATCTTTTGTTTTTTGATAATTAAAAACTATTTTGACAAAGGTAATTCCATTGAATACAGGACTACTAATAAATATAAACCACTTTGCACAATTTCTGGTAAAAAACTATTCAAGGACGAAATAGGCGAAGTTTTTATTTGCGAAAAAGCTAAAGAGACTTTTCAATGGAAAAATGATATAGACTTTTTTACTTTAAATAACATTGGTAATAAATATACAATTTTCGGTAAGACACTTTTCAAAAAACTTGAAAGTATAGAAAAAAAAGAAATAGCATACATATACAATCTTTAAACAGGAAAGACCACCGATATTCTAAAAGGGATGTTGAATATGCCTCCTCGGCTTTACCAGAACTTATCGATTTGGTACAGAAATTAATATGGCATTACATCCGAAATTTCCAACGTCACCATATGAAATTCTTGACCCGGCAATCCGGTGGTTTCCTGCTGACGAAAATTTGCGCGAACAAGGATATGAGAAACTTCTTCCTCCGCTTGTCGCAGAACTTCGTAAAAAAGTTCAAGATTGGCGACTTACTGGTTATGAGGGCGCGAGTGATACAAGCAAGGCTCTTTTGAATTGGTGGTTTCTTAACTGACCATCCCGTTGAAAATAAAGATGGCGAAATATTCTTATTTCAATATTACTTTGCCCAGCGTGAAGCCAGTAGAAACTATCATTTGGCTTTATGAAGTTGCTAAAGCGAGAGATAAATATGATCTTATCCGTTTTGACAGTTCTCGGAGCGGTGTCTGCCGGAATGTTTGATGAGTCCTGGACCCGGTATGTGATAAAAATGGCAACCGGTTCGGGCAAAACAAAAGTTTTAAGTCTTAATTTTGGCGTGGAGCTATTTTCATAAACTCTATGAGGAAGGTTCAAAACTTGCACGAAATTTTTTGCTTATCACGCCAAATATTATTGTTCTTGATCGCATTCGATCTGACTTTGATGGACTAAAGATTTTTTTTGAAGATCCGATGCTTCCGAATAATGGGTACGAAGGAAGAGATTGGAGAAATGATTTTCAAATGACACTTCATATCCAGGACGAAATCGGAACCGTGAGAAAAACAGGCAATATTTTTCTTACCAATATTCATCGCGTTTATGAATGGAGCGACAGAATCGGCGAGTTTCGAAGACGCAGACACAGCAGATTATTTTCTTGGAAAGAAACCAACCGGAGCAACGAATGAATCAAAACTTGATCTTGGCGATATTGTCCGCAATATTGACGAACTTGTAGTCTTAAACGATGAAGCCCATCATATCCACGATCCTCGGATGGCGTGGTTTAAGGCAATAGAGGATATCCATAATCGCCTCAAAATGAAAGGCGGTCATTTAAGTCTCCAAGTGGATGTTACAGCTACTCCGAAACATAACAACGGCTCTATCTTTGTTCAAACGATATGCGATTATCCTCTTGTTGAAGCAATTCATCAAAATGTAGTGAAGCACCCAGTTCTACCCGATTCTGCGAGCCGGGCGAAATTACAGGAACATAAAAGCTTCAAATTTTACGGAAAAATATAAAGATTATATTCATCTCGGTTATTTGGAATGGAAAAAGGTTTATGACGAACACATGAAGCTCGGTAAAAAAGCTGTGCTATTCGTTATGACTGATGATACTAAGAACTGTGATGAAGTTGGCGAAGTATCTTGAAAATACTTATCGGGAATTAAAAGATGCGGTGCTTGTCATTCACACTAAAGACAACGGCGAAATATCGGAAAGTGTTACCGGAAAAAGGAAGAGGAATTAAAGGCTACTACGCCAAGCCGCCAATTCAATTGACCACTTAGACAGTCCATATAAAGTCATTGTTTCGGTTCTTATGCTTAAAGAAGGTTGGGACGTTCGTAATGTCACTACAATTGTCGGCTTACGGGCTTATAGCTGCAAAAAGCAATATCCTTCCAGAACAAACGCTTGGCACGCGGCTTACGCCGGATGTATCGAGACCCAGAATTACCAGAGCTTGTAAGCGTTGTCGGCACAGACGCGTTTATGGATTTTGTGGAATCCATTAAAAGCGAAGGCGTTGAACTTGAACACCAGAAAATGGGCGAAGGCACCGGTCCTAAAGCTCCGCTTGTGGTTGAAGTTGATCAGGAGAATTTAAAAAAAGATATCGAAAAACTTGATATTGAGATTCCGGTTCTTACGCCACGAATATATAGAGAATATAAAAATCTTTCGGAGCTTGACGTGTCGTCATTCGAACATCAGAAAATTACCTGTTAAAGAATTTTCCGAAGAGGAAAAACGAGAAATTGTTTTTCGGGATATTGCGAGCGGGGAAATTACGCATAAAACAGAACTAGACAGTAATTTCATTCCGAATTATCAAAGCGTGATCGGCTACTTTACGCAGATCATTATGAAGGAGCTTCGTTTGGTATCGCGCTTACGATATTCTTTATGGGAAAGTTAAAGAATTTATTGAAAACCATTTATTCGATAAACATATTGAGCTTGATAATCTCAATTCGCTCCGCAATCTTTCAGAGATTGAGGCTTCGCGAACCGTTATTGAAACTTTCAAAAAAGAAATCAATGCTCTTACTGTTTTGGATAAGGGAGAAGCCGAAATCCGCGACTATATTAAAATAAGTAAGAGCCGTCCGTTTGTAGTGAAAGAACAGGGCTATATTGTTCCAAAGAAAAGTGTATTTAATAAAATTATCGGCGATAGTCATTTTGAACTTGAATTCGCCAGTTTTCTTGAAAGCTGTGAAGATATAATTTCATATGTCAAAAATTATTTCGCGGTTCACTTTAAAATTGATTACAAAAATGCAGACGGCAGCATTTCCGACTACTATCCCGACTTCATAGTGAAAGTTTCGCCGAAGGAATATTACGTTGTTGAAACAAAAGGCCGGGAAGACTTGGACGATGTGGAAAAAATTAAACGTCTAGAGCAATGGTGCGATGATGTGAATGCGAACCAAAAGAAAGCCACTTATAAAATGCTTTATATAAAGCAAGAGGCTTGGGAAAAGCTTGCTCAAAAGCCACATAGCTTCGGTGAAGTGGTTCGCGCGTGGAGTAAATAAATCCCATAATATTGGCGGAAATAAAAATTGTGGAAGGAAAAAATTAAGTTGATTTTTACGGCGGAATTGCTATTGTAATTGAGGCTTTTATAGCCTCAATTTTAGTTTTGGGCGGAGAAATAAAAATTGCGGGAAACTAAATTCATGCCTCGTAAAAATAATAGAAAAAAGAAGACGATTATCTATTCATTGGCAATTCTTGCCAGTTTATTTCTGGTCGGCCTGTTTTTATGTAAATATATTTTTGGGACGGGTGGAGAAAAGAAGCCGGAGCAGGTGATAAATGTGAACACTCCCAAAAGCAATGAGCAAATTGAAATATCCATTGAGGGTAATAAATTAACAGAAAAATTCCTCAAATTTTATTTTAAGCACAACTCTAAAGCCAACGTTTTTTCTCTCCGCATTAAACTTTAAAGAAATTGCGGGCGTTAGGGTGGATAATGTTAATTTGTCAGATAAATTGTTTGCCGAGCGCGGGATTATAAAACAAGAGAAGGACGGCATAGTTTTTTCATTACCATTTTTACTTAAGCCGGGTTATCACGAATTTAAAATTAAGCTTAATAAGGAAGACTCAATAATTGAGGAAGACTTTTCCTTTGATCTTGGCTTAAAAACAAATTTTACCAAAAGCATTGATGCTTCGGAATTTTTTATAATTCCAGATTCAACAAAAGCCCTTTATTCTGAAAGTTGGGTTGTCCAAGACGAGAAATTAAGAATTAACGCCCTTAATAAGGGTGGCCTTGCCTCTCTTGCGTTTTTATACCCGTTTTCCGATATAGCGTTATCTTTTGAACTAAAACCATTTGGGAAAAACATAAATTTAGTTTTTTATTTTTTAGATAGCGGCAAGAGTTTGGTTATAGGGAACGGCAATAACAAAAGAATAACTCTTCTTCAAGGAAAACCTTGCGAGGATAATTCTATTGAGGGCGAGCAGTTTGAGTTTACTCCTGGTAGAACATACTCCGTTTTCATTCTCCGCCAAAAGAATGTTTACAGTTTGTATATTAAAGAGGGCATTTTCAGGGAAAGCATTGAACAAATCAAAGAGTCGCATCCGCTTTTGGTTTTTGAAGACGCCGATTGCCTATCTGTTTCGGAGGATTCTGTAGGATTTTCTGTGTGGACCGGAAGCGATGGTTTGGAAATTGACAACCTTAATATTTTTGGAGAAACGGTATATGGAAGAAAATGATGAAATTGTTAAACAAGACAAAGAAGACGGCCTGAAAAAAGATGAATCCCAATCTTTATTTGTCTGGTTATTATTCAAAAATAAAATAAGTAAAATAATAAGTAAAATTTGGAAATATTTCTTAATAATTGGTGGTTTCGGCATTGTGGCGACTTTTGTTGTGTATCGGCTTGCGGATAAGAGCCAAAACCAATCTCACGAGGAGCAAACAGCGAGTATTGTTGGGCGCATATGGAATAAAATTGATACCGCCGGCGGAATTGATTGCTATAACTTAAAGGAGTATTGGGAGAGCGTTGATGGAAATATTTTATTTGATAAGCAATATGTCATTTTGAAAGACGGCGAAACCGTCGGCGCGGCCAGATTTTACAGAAAACCAATTTACAATCTCTTTACTTTAGAAATGGTATTCGTGCCATTTGGCAAAACAGGCGGAAATACTATTTTTTCTTTCAAGGATGAGGAAGACAACGAATTGAGTTTAATTATTGGCGACGGCGATTATCAAAGTTATCGTCTTTTATACAAAGGACAAGGGACAACAACGACCGATTTTTTGAAGAAAAGCATACCGGAAATTAAATCGGGAGAAAAAATTATATTGAGAATAGAAACTGCTCCCTTGGCTTCCAGCACTTTAGTATTGGGGTATTTCAGTTATGCCTCTAAATCAAAGCCGAATGAGCGGCTTAAAGAAGATATTGAATTCAAATTTCCATATTACGAAGAAAAAAATAGTTTTTATTTTCACGCAGGCTTGAGAAATACTATGGGCGATGACGAGAAAGTGAAAATAGAACTTGTGGACTGCGAAATAAGAGAAAAAGCAATGCCGAAATATTAGGCTTTAATGGTAAACTAAATTTATGTTTACGATTATTACGGTTCCAGCTGATGCTACTGCGCAAATTTTTAATGTTATGAAAATGACCCTTGAACTGCCGCCATTAAAAATGTTAATCCGTCATTACGAGATAATATTAGCCATCATGCTTTTGTCTGTTGTAGTTAAGGCCGTTTTTAAAACCGCAAAGATTTACAGGAATTATAAAAAGAGTAAATTTGATTAAGCAATAGAAATCAGCAAAATAAATTTATGGCAAAATTAATTTTTGATATTGAAACTGTTGGAGAGAATTTTGATGAGCTGGACAAAACAACGCAGGATGTTTTGACGCAGTGGATTGAAAAAGAAGCCAATGATGAAGATGAATATAAAAAACTATTGGAAGATTTGAAAAATGGTCTTGGATTTTCGGCTTTGACCGGCGAAATAGTCGCCATTGGCGTTTTAGATTATGAAAAAAATAAAAGCTGTTGTGTATTTCCAGGCGCCCGGCAGCAAATTTGGCTGAATCGGAAGAAGACGATGTCAAATTCAAGCCCAATACGGAAAAAGAAATGCTCGAAGATTTTTGGAATGGAGCGAAAAATTATCAGGAATTCATAAGTTTTAACGGCCGGACTTTTGATGTGCCGTTTTTAATGATTAGATCGGCCATACACAATATCAGGCCCAGCAAAGATTTGATGTCTAATCGCTATCTTAATAGCCAGAAATTTGACGCTAAACATATAGATTTGTTGATCAATTGACTTTTTACGGCGCCGTTCGCAGAAAAGGCAGTTTGCATTTATGGAGCCGGGCTTTCGGAATAAAAAGCCCAAAGGCGGAAGGCATCACCGGTGACGATGTGGGACCATTATTTAAAGACAAAAAATTTTTAGAAATCGCAAAATATAATGTAGGAGATTTGAGGGCCACCAAAGAACTTTATGAATATTGGGAAAAATATTTAAAATTTTAAAATCGGAATTTGTGCTATGACGCAAGAAGAAGCGCTGGACATTCTAAAAATGGGATATAACGTGTTTTTAACCGGTTCCGCGGGAAGCGGAAAAACTTTTTTATTGAATCAATACATTGATTACCTGAAAGATAAAAAAATTAATGTTGGCGTTACCGCTTCCACCGGAATCGCCGCTACCCATATGAACGGCATTACCGTTCATTCTTGGTCTGGCATGGGGGTTAAAAGCGAATTATCAGATAAAGATATTTTAAAGCTTTTAAGAAGAAGGCGGCTTAGAAATAATATTTATGAAAACCAAAGTTTTAATAATTGATGAAATATCAATGCTTCATCATTTCAGCTGGATTTGGTTGATAAGATCTGTAAACGTTTAAGCAAAATTATGGAGTCCTTCGGCGGAATCCAGGTTATATTATGTGGCGACTTCTTTCAACTACCGCCAGTGAGCAAAGAAAATGAAGCAGTTTATTTTGTAAATAAGTCTAACATGTGGTCCAGAGATGAATTTAAAAATTTGTTATTTAGATGAACAACATCGGCATAACGACGACGAATTAATACAGTTCGGTTTTAAATGATATACAGAACGGATAATGTACGATCAATATACTATTGAATCCTTCATAAGGAGATATCAAAATAACAATGCCGGGAAACCAAATTAACGAAATCTTTATACTCACAATATTGACGTGGACGCAATTAATAATATAGAGCTTGAAAAATTGCAGGGGAGCCGTATGCTTTAAAATGATTTCAAAGGAAATGCCAAACTTGTAGAAGACTTGAAAAAAAATTGTCTAGCGCCGGAAGAACTTTTTTTAAAAAAGGATACGGTGGTTATGTTTGTAAAAAACAATTTTGATCGGGGATATGTGAATGGAACTCTTGGCACAGTGATGGGGTTTGAAGAGCATGGCAATCCGGTTGTAAAAACAAATAAAGGCAATGTAATTATGGCGTTACCGGAAAGTTGGAGATTTGAGGAAGATGGCAAATCAATAGCGGAAATTATTCAGATACCGCTTCGTTTAGCCTGGGCCATCACGGTTCATAAAAGCCAGGGTTTAAGCCTGGATGCAGCCGAAGTTGACCTCTCAAAATCGTTTGAACCTGGCATGGGATATGTGGCCCTTTCTCGTATTCGTTCACTTGAAGGCCTTTGTCTTATGGGTTTGAACGAAATGGCGCTTACCATTCATCCTGAAGTATTTTCGTTTGATCAGCAATTTCTTGATTTATCGCATAAGGAAGTTGATGCGCTGAAAAAATTTTCACATCAAGAACTTAAAAATGCTCACGATGCATTTATACAAAAATCAAAACCTAGAGAGCAGGCGAAATCGTACTCCGTGTCTGATATTAGAAAAACGTATATGAAAGCATATGATAAATGGACGCCAGAAGACGATGAACGATTGAAAAAAGACGCTCAAGCCGGTAGGAATATGAAGGTACTCGCTGCCTTTTTTGGAAGAAAAAAGGGGGCAATCCGGTCGCGCCTAAAAAAGTTGGGTTATGAATTTACAAAAAATCTAGCAAAATAATTTTATGGACGAGGAAACAAAAGAACCCCGAACAATCCTTCGGATTCAACGGGGCAGACTCATGGAAAATTACGATTTGGACGAAGACGAGCAGGAAGAACTCGCTGACCTTCTTTAGTCGCGATATATTTAAAACATGGCAAATGAAAATATAAAAAACTTAATTTTTGTGGATTGTGAGGCGAATGGTAAGTCTCCGAGCACCGGGCAACTTACTGAATTTGGCGCGGTTGCCTATCCCTCTAAAGCCGCATTTCACGGAGTTTTAGTAGAGCGAAAACCGCCAGAAGAAAATCAGAAGTTTCGCATACCCACTGGAAAAACTTTTAATGAAAAAGAAGTTTTTGAGAAATTTGAAAAATGGATTCTTGAAGTTATGAAAGGAGAAAGGCCGATTTTTGTGAGCGACAACCCTGCTTTTGATTGGCAGTGGATCAACGATGGCTTTTGGAGAATACTTGGCAGAAATCCATTCGGACATTCGGCGCGAAGAATCAGCGATTTTTACGCCGGGCTTGTCGGTGATTTTACAGATGCTTCATCGTGGAAAAAATTGCGAGTTACGCCGCACGACCATAATCCTGTTAACGACGCGATGGGAAATCTCGAAGCTTTTGAAAGATTATTAAACGGGGAAAGATAAATACTATGAAAACGAAACAAAAATGCGAAAAATGTAATGGAACAGGTCTCTATATGTATGATGAAATCCATGCAACAGTTTGCAATGCTTGTTGCACTCACCCGGAAGGTTGGTGGAAGCTAGAAAAACATTACGGCAAAGACAACGGCAAATATGCATGCAAAAAAGGTTGCGGAACAGTAATTGATAAACCCCCAAAGATAAAAAGGAAATAGCTTATGCAAATCGAATCAAAGCAACAAATTCTTGAAAGACGAAAAGAAGTAGAAAAAGAGCTTTTGGAGATGCTCAAACAAACCAAAAGTGATTTTGGGTTGGATGATATCAAGGAGATTATTTATAACGAGGACGGGCAGGACAGCTTAACCGATGTCATCGCGATGTTTGATACAGGGCAGGGCGCGGCCGAACTCCAAAATGTGCTCGAGCTCGTAAATGACGCCTGGAATTATTTTCCCCACAAAATTATTGGCGGCCTCTCTCCGGCAGAGAAGTTATTGGAGTATCAAAATAGAACTAAAAAATAATTATGAAAATCAACAACACTTTTAAACTTATCATCGCCATTGTCGTTTCAGAACTCGCTGGTATTATCGGATCAGTGTTTACTGTCTCCGCAATTCCGAATTGGTATGCCGGACTTGTGAAGCCGACGCTGAATCCACCGAGTTGGGTATTTGGGCCGGTATGGACAACGCTTTACGCGCTGATGGGCATCGCGGTATTTCTTGTATGGAAAGCTGGATGGGAACGAAAAGAAGTCAAAATGGCGCTTAAAGTATTCGGCTTACAACTTTTCTTAAACGCCATCTGGTCAATTATTTTCTTCGGCCTACATAGTCCCGGCTGGGCCCTCGTTGATATCGCAGCACTTTGGCTCGCGATTGTCTGGGCGATAGTCGTCTTTTATAAAGTTTCCCGTCCAGCGGCGTATTTGCTTATGCCGTATCTTCTTTGGGTCAGCTTCGCTTCGTATTTGAATTACGCAATCTGGGTGCTTAACTAACATATGGTCAAAGCCTCAGAACAAAACGATAAAGAATTATACCAGCGCGAGGAGTGCGGTTTTCATTATGCCGATAAAAATATAGCCGAGAAATGCGAAGCGTGATGCCGGAAACACAAAAGCTGCAATATCGAGATCACGGCTCATGCCGAGGAAAACAAAAAGCAAGAATAAAAAAAGATTGGTTTTATGCCAATCTTTTTTTATTAAGTTTTTTGATTTTTGATGTGCATACTATCCCTCAGATTCTCTCGGGTCCTTTTTGCGAGGGAATGTGCGTTCCTCTTGAAATCTGCCGTTGAGCTTCTGTATTTTTACCGATCCGCCGTCTTCTCCGACAGCTTTTTTTAATACACCGCCGGCTGTTGCTTTCTCTTTAGTAGCGAAGGTTTTGATGGTTCTGTTGGTCTTATCGTTCTCAAGAACCCATTTTTCTTTCCTCTCATCATACTCCAAAGTAAATTTTGGTAATCTGGCCATATTAATTTTCCATCTTAATTTTTAATAAAAACGACCTTTTATTACCTCTATTTTAGGGCAGGGGTGTGGATATGTCAAGTTTTCATACACTATTTGTATTATTTTCAAACATAGTATATAATGGAGATGTGGATAACTTGCCCGGTAAAGGTCGGCGGGCAGGCGATAAAATTCAAAAATAGTCACACTATGGCTACTATTACACGAAAACAATTAGGCGAACGCATTAAAATGCTTCGTGAGGATTTTGGCTATTCCCAAGAGGAGTTGGCCAAAAAAATAAAGGTCTCTCGCCCGGCGATCTCTCAAATAGAATCTGGATCGCGGGATGTAAACAGCATCGAGTTGGTAAATCTTGCCAAGGTTTTTGATATTTCTACAGACAAACTTTTAGATCAGGATATCCAACTAAAGGAGTACAAAGAGGAGCAGGTCAAACTTAAAGAGGAGGCAGAAAAAAGCGACATAAGGATTTCTGTCCCGAAATTTCAAAAGGATAAATTCAAGAATGTTTTGTTATATATTCTTGAAAAGTGTGGCGGGAAACCTAATGTCGGGGAAACGGTCCTCTACAAGCTGCTTTACTTTGTTGATTTCAATTTTTTCGAGATGTACGAAGAACAACTTACTGGAGCTACTTACCGAAAAATACCATATGGTCCTGCCCCGCAAGAATTTACTAAAATTGCGGAGGAAATGATTAAAAATGAAGAGATAAAGAAAGACACAATTGACTATTACGGCAAAAAGCAGAAAAGATATCTGGCCTTGAAAGAAGCTGATCTAACAAAGCTACAGGCAAGTGAAAAGGATATCTTAGATAAAGTTATCGATCAGTTGTCCGATTCCAGCGCGACACAAATTAGTGATTATTCTCATGACGATACGCCGTGGAAAGTTACGCCTGACGGCGATGTAATTAACTACGATTTGGTATTCTACAGAACCCCGGCTTATTCTGTAAGAACTTATTCAGATGAGTTATAAAAGATGACATGGAATTCAGTTATCTCGATGAATTCAATAAAGAGTTCAAGAAACTGCTCAAAAAATACCGAACTCTTGAAGAAGATTTCGACCTCTTTAAAGAGAGAATTTTGACTTATCGAGAAAATGGCACAGGCAAATTTTTATTTTGGCGTTCTCCCGGCATAGTACGAATCAGCAACCTCGGCATAGAAACCGAGGTTTATAAAATCAAACATTTCTCCTGTAGGGCACTCAAGGGCCGCGGATCGCGTAGTGGCATCAGGATTATTTACGCATATTTTCCTGACGACAATAAAGTTGAGTTTGTAGAGATTTATTATAAAGAGCGCGATGATACAGATTGCGATAAAGAAAGGATCAAATATTATTATAAGTAACCATGCTTCCCAAAAAGGCAATTGAAGAATTTAAGAAGATTTATAAAAAATCCTACGGGGTGGAGCTTTCGGATGAGGAAGCCACGGATAAGGCCAACAGGCTGGTAAATTTGTACAAGGCGGTTTATTCAGATGAGAAATGGACACTGCCTAAAAACCTCAATGAAAAGGAGTAATTCTTTGCGCGATTTTCTGCGCGATTATTGCGTGTTTCACATCTGATACACTTTTGTCATAGTTCTGAAAAGCAAAAACTCCCGGCATCGGGAGTTTTTGCTGATAGCGAGAGCTATCTGCTAATCCACCAGCGTGGAGGATTCGGCTTTTCAATGAAGGAGTGAAGCACGAGATGGGCGAAGGCATCCGCTAAGTCGTCGTGCCGTTCAACGCCGAAATGCACCAATTGCTGGATGAGTTGTTCCGCTCCTTTCCGGGGAAACAGCACTTTGCCGGTTTTGATGTGGTGCGCCGTGAGCACGATGCGGCTGCGCTTGTCCTGGCTGCCCGGCCGCACGCACTTTACGTTGAGTCCGTTCACTTCCAACTGTTGAGGTAGCGCTTTTTGGTATCCCACGTCTTCAACGATGAAGACCGGCGGACAGTATTCATTGACGTCCTTGTAGTTTTCATTGAGTACCTTGCAGGTTTCCACGGTCTCCGGGAAATCCATCTTTTTGTTCACGATGTTGGGGAGGATATAGAGGACGTAGTCGCCGAACATGGCGGCGTCATCGCTCTTTTTGGTCTCGTAGAGAAGTCCCGGCACCATGGCCGTGTAGCAGCCGGCATCTTCTTTGGAGATGGCCGGATCAACCCCGATGCGCACTTCTTGGTGCGATCTTACGCTCTGGCTAGAATCAACGAAAACAAAGTGGTACCCCGGGACTTCGTCGTAATACTGGATCCATTCCCGGTATATCGCCTGTTCTTCATCCGGAACGATGTTCAGGAGATATTCCCTTTGCCAGGCGAATTCGTTGGCTGCCTTGCGCTTTTCTTCCTCAACTTCGTTCATCGTCGGATACTTACCCGGCCAGAGGATCATTTCTCCTTGAAGAAGCGGGTACTGCTTGAAGATGCCGGTGATTCTATTTTTCTCAACATCTTCCTTCAAGCGCATCATCAGTGAATCTTCGTGGAGGAGATTGCCGACGATGACAAGCCGCGTTTCGCGGTCGCCAGCCGGAATCACTTCGCCGGTCAGCCACTGGTAGGTTTTATTCCTCCCTTCCCTCGTCTTAGTGGAGGCCAAATCCTCCACGTCGTCTCCGATAATGAGATCTGGTCGGTGCTGGTTGTGCCGGAGTCCGCGCATGCTCTGCTCCGAGGAGATCGCCGTGATCCTCGCGTTTAAACGCGAGAAGACAAGCGACGACGAGCCCCATTCGTTGTTTTCTTCCTTGAACGGCCCCAGGTCGTTTTTGAGGAGCATGTTGCTTTCAAGCTCGCGCCGGAGATTCTGCATATGCTGCTTGGCCTGCGCCTGGGTTTGGCAGAGGATCAGGACGAACTTCTTTTGCTGTTCTCCCAATATCGCCCATACCGGATAGGAAGTCGTGAATATCGTGGATTTTGCCGAGCCGCGGAAGGCGACGATGAAGAGGTTCCGGATATCCTGTTGTTCTGACAGGTAGAACATCTCCCGCTGGAATGCTGCCGTCGCGTACTTTACGTAGTGGGCGAGGTAGAAGTGAAAGAACATAAAATGGCTCTGTCTTGTAATCGCGATGCGCACTCTGCGGTCACGGAACATTTTTGCCGCAAGTTCGGACGACAAGCCGTCATCCGGCCGGTGGTTTTTTCGGTTTTGCTGCGTTTGTGTTTTCTTTTTCATGATTTTCTTTGCTTTTATGGTTATCTGCCGACCCCTGCAGATCTTTTGCGTTTTCTGTTTCGTGTTCTGAATCGATTACTGAAGAAAGTGAAGCAAGCCGCAATGCTTCTTTCACTATTTCCTCCTGTTCCGGCGTCAGTTCTTCCTGCGGCATCTGAAGCGATCCCTCGATTTGGATTTTTGTCTTGTAATTCGGGTGGTGGTGCTTTAGCCAATACGCTATCGCCGGAAAGTTGCGGTCTCTCACCGCGCTGATGAGCTGGCTTTCCGCGAGATCGCTCACGAACATCTGGCCATCTGCGGTTGCTTTCTCTATTTCTTTGGCAAACTCAAGATCGTCGATTTTCCAACGATAGAAGGTTTGGCGCGAGATGCCGGTTTTCTGGCAGGCCGCCTCGATGATCGGCGTCTTGCTGAGCTGTTCAAGAAGGAGATTTTTCAGTTTTTCGTTTTTCTTGATGTTCATAGTTTTGTTGCCTTTTGGCCGGTGAGCTTTTCCCAGCGTTTGAGGATGACTGCCGCATACACCGGTGACTTCTCCATAAGAAAGCAGTGCCGGTTCATTTTGTGGGCGGCAATAAGCGTTGACCCGCTACCTCCGAAGGGTTCGATGATAAGATCATCTCGCTTGGTGAGGACTTTGATGTACGGAATGAGAAGTTCCAAGGGCTTTGTTCCGAAGATGATTCCCTGGCCGGAAGATTTCTCATCCGCGGCCACGAATTCGATGAAGTCCGTGGGGCAGATTTTCTTGCCTTTTTCGTAGCTCTCAAAGTGCGGTTTTCCTGATGTGGCGTAGAGCGCATTTTCGTATTCGTTTTGGAATAACTCATCCGTTTCCGGTTCAAGATTGAGAGAAACGCCTCCTTTTGTTCCCACGAGCGCGATGTCTTGCTTGTTGAAGAACTTGAATTTGGAGCTGAATCCCTGCACGCGATTGGGCACGTGCCAGGTGATCGTATTCCGGTATTTCCAATGCTTCTCAAGCTCGTTCCAAATGGTTCTGAGATTTTTAGGATTCTCGAACACGATAATTGAGAAATCGGATTTCTGTACTTTTGCAACATTTGCCATCCAAAGTTCGGTGAAGTTTTCCGGTAGAGATTCGGTTTCGAGATAGCGGCGGTCGCGCTTGAGCCCGAATCCTTCGGTGGCTTTTCCGCGGCGTTTCTTTCCGGTCAGATACGACAATATGTAAGGCGGATCGGTAAAACACATATCTGCTTTTTCACCAGCCATAAGTTTAAGGATGTCACCATCGATAGTTGAATCGCCGCACATTACTCGGTGTTCGCCCAGGCGATAGACATCTCCCTTTTTAACCTCAACCTTTTTGATATCAAGTTTGGCGAGTTCTTTCTCGAGATCAAATAGCTCCGGGTTCTCGTCTATCCCGAAGATTTCATCCATTTCTTCGCTTGAGAATCCGATATTGCCGAGAAATTCCTCGTTGAAATTTGCAAGCAGGTTGAAGTCCCACTCTCCGGTATTTCTATTAAGCCGTATGTTCAATTCTTGCTCTTGCTTGATATCGGGGATTTTTACGTAGACAACCGGAATTTCCTTGAATCCAAGCTCCTTCGCTCCTCGCAAACGCATGTGCCCGCCGATGACGATATTCCTGCGGTTCGGCGCCGCGTTTGCGATTATCGGATCAACCATTTGGAACCGCTTGATGCTTTCCTTTAATTGCTCAAGCGATTCTTTGCTTATCTTTCTCGGATTATACTCCGAGGGTTTAAGCTCCTTGAGAGGAACATAGACGATATGCAATTTTGCGTTTGCTTCGTCTGTTTTTAACTTTCGCATAACTATTAATTTGCTTTTTACGGCTCCTGCCCGTGACCCCCACAGGCAAGAACCTTGCCAAAACAACAAACGAATACAAGAGCGCTGTGTGCGCTCTTGTATAGAAAAAAGCCGCAAGCCGATGTTCAAAACAAAGAGCGCAAAGCGCAATGTGTTCCGTACATCGGTCTGCGGCCTCTACGCCCGATTATCTTACCGCGACCTCAAGGTTGAGGTAATCGCCCATCGTAAAAATCCTACTGACCGAATAACGTAATTTAAATGATATTCAATTTTGCTGTTTTGTATTTTTATTATATCAAAATATCTACTAGGTTAGAAGCTCATTTTATCCACACGCAAACGTTTCCGCCAAAGTCCCAAAAAAGTGTCACATTTGTAACATTTGAATTTTCAACCTCCGACCCGACGTGTCTAAAATTTGCTCTGGAAAAATCACTCAAAAACCCTTATACTGCTTGTATATCACGGGTACTTAACCCGAATGTCCCGCCATGTGTGGGAGAGAGCGGATATCCGCCGCTGAGGATTTGTAGGCGAATCCCTGCCTGCGGCAGGCAGGCCGCTGCGCCCATCTGAAGCTTTAGCGAAAGAGGGCCCCCCTCTGCCAAGCGGGCAAAGAAAAAATATTGGCGGAACAGACAAAACTGGAATCCGACTATTGCAAAAACCAGTAAAATAAAACGAACCAGAAACAAAAATAACTATCGTGCGATAGTTATTTTTGTTGTTGTATTAAAAGCAAGATTTGATTGGGTATAAATATCTAAGAGTCTATCCACAAGGAAGGTTGACCCCCGTTAGAAGTTTTCAACTAAATTTAGTTTAACTGAAATCAGAGCCGTTAGCCCCGTTAGAGATCCGCCTTGCCGTAGGCACGGCGGCAGCCGCTAGGGGCGGTTTATCTCTAACGGGGTTAGGCGAATTCGCTTTTTGGAGATTATTTAATCACTATCCACAGCTGAACTTCTAACGGGGTTGACAGCCTTTTTTGTTTTGCTAATATATGCGATATACCCTCTGGGGGGAGGGTTTAGAAACGAGGCATTATCATTTAAGCGTTAAATATATGAAAATAAGCGTTAAAAAAGATTGCGGCAAGAGGCTGAATTACCTTATAGGCCATCTTCAAGGCGTCAAAAAAATGCTGGACGAAGACCGCTATTGCATAGACATTATCCAGCAAAATTTAGGCGTTATTTCCGCACTGCATAAGGTAAACGAATGTATATTAAAAAATCACTTTGAAACTTGCGTAAGCGATGCGATAAAATTCGGTGATAAGAAAAGGAGGGAAAAAGTCCTTGGAGAGCTTATTGATATCTTTAAAAGAGCTAAGACGTAAAATTTATGCCGGATTGTTGCAAAAAGAAAGATAATGAAAAAGGATTTTCCAAGGGTATCCTTTACGGGCTCATTCCTCATGTCGGTTGCCTTATGTTTTTAATTTTCACCGTTTTGGGCATTACGGCATTGTCGGCTATTCTAAAACCGATGCTTCTCAACAGCTATTTCTTTGATCTTCTAATCGTTTTTTCTTTGGTATTAACGACCTTATCGGCAGTGATTTATTTGAAGAGAGCGTCGCTGTTTTCGCTTCACGGCATTAAGTTAAAATGGAAATATCTTTTTACTCTTTACGGAACGACGATTGCCGTCAATCTTCTGCTGTTTTTAGTGGTTTTTCCTTATGCGGCCAATTTTAACTTTAATTATCCAGCGGAAAGCGCGTCAATAGGAATTTCGCAAGCCGCGATTAAAAAAATAACTCTTGAAGTTGATATTCCTTGTTTCGGCCATGCGCCGCTTGTCATCGGTGAGCTTAAAAATAATGCGGGTATTCGAGACGTTAAATTCAGGCTTCCAAATGTGTTCGATATTTATTATGATTCCTCAAAAATTTCCGAAAAAGAAATACTCTTATTTAAGATATTCAAAGATTTTAAACCGAAAGTTTTAACAGGTTAAAATTAAAAAGGTCGATTAATAATTTTCAATTTTAAAGTTATGAAAAAAACAAACGATATAGGAAAGGTTTACGAATTTTGCGCGTCTTGCTCGCAGTGTCCGGTTGCCGTTGAGGCCGACGTCAAAGGGAAGCCTGGATTGGAAATCAAAGACGACTTCGGCGGTTCGGTGAAATTGACCGACCAGAATCTTAAAGATTTCAAGGAATTTTTGGACAGGCGATTCGGCAGAAACTAAAAATTGACGACAAGAAGAAAAGAGGGGTTTTGAGCCTCTCTTTTTTGTTGCAAAAATTTCCCGGGCACGCTATATTTGTTTTAGATTTTTACCTTGTCCCGACGCTCTGTTTATAGTCCCTTGAAATAAAGAAGTCGGCCTGCCTGCCGGCAGGCAGGGATCCCGGTTTTACGTCGGGAAAAATCAGAAGAGGAGGTTTGAAAGTAATGAGAATATTTCTTATTTGTCCGGTGCGAAAAGGCAAAAAAAGATGGTTTAGAAGATTTCTTGAATTTGTTGGAGTGTTTACCGACAAAGAAATTCAGGAACAAAAAGCGATTGCAAAATATGTCGCCGATTTGGAAAAAGCCGGCCATAAAGTTCACTGGCCCTTGAGGGACACTAATCAAAACGATCCTATTGGTCTGCGCATCTGTTCGGACAACAGAGAGGCCATTTTGGAATCCGGTGAAATTCATATTTGGTGGAACAAAAAATCCCAAGGTTCGCTTTTTGATTTCGGGATGGCATTTGCCTTTCTGGCGATTTTCAGAAAAAAAATCGTTCTTGCTAATCCGGAATCCGTAGAGAGGACACCAACGAAAAGTTTCAATAACGTTCTTCTCGAGCTTCATAATAAAAAAATCTAGAAAAGGAGGGAATTGGTGATAGTAGATATCAATAATTCTCAAATTGCGAGAGTTGCGAAACTGATAAAGGAATTGCCGGAGGCCGGGCAAGGTCTTGAATTTTTACAGTTTTAAAAAGGGCAATGAAGAAATCATTGCTTCGGACACGTATCCTACGTTATATCATCCAGAGGCGATAAATTTTTTCTTTTTTGCAGTGATGCATGATTATGGTTTTTGGTATGGAGATGACAAAGGTTATCTTGAGCCTCTTTATGGAATAATACATGGTCAAAGAGTAAAGGGTTCTGAGCTGTTATGGAAAATGTGCAGACTTGCGCTGGCAAACCACGAAGGGTTTGACCCGAAATATCTGGCAAATATTACCGTTAAGGAACTAGGGCGGATTTTCAGCGACAATAACGGTCCGGTGCCTTGGCCCGATTTCGAAACAAGATTTCGGATGACCCGCGCTTATGGCGGTTGGTTCCTTGATGAAGGCATCAACCCGCAGAATATAATAGAAGCCGCTAATAAAACCGAGGAACCTTTGCATTATTTCCTGACTTGGATGCGGATTATTCCCGGCTACAATCGCGATTTGCTTGAAAAAAGAAATCTGCTGTTGGCAATGGCTTTAGCCAATCGGCCGGAAAAATTTCTGAACGTGAAGGATCCGCAGAACTGGCGGCCTATCGTTGACTATCATCTGATGAGAGTCGCTTTGCGGTTGGGGCTAGTTGACCTTTTCGAGCAAAGAAGCGCAAAAATCATAACGAGAAAAGGAAGGTGGGTTATATCCGGAACGGAGAGGGAAATCCGCTATGCGGTTTTTAACGCCGTTTCGGAAATAATAAATCAGTCCGGTCGGCCAATGTCTTTCATAGACGAAAAGATGTGGATGGGCCGGAAGTATTGCCCGGAAATGGAACCGCCGAATTGCATAAAATGCATTTTCAACGGCGTTTGCAAGAAACGAATCGAGTTATTCCAGCCGGTCTTCAGAACTACCTCTTATTAATACGGAATCGTTAATTAATGAATTTGAGGCCTGCCCTAAGGGCGGGCCTCTTCTTTTTCGGCGGTGCCGCGGATTTGCCAAGAACCTGAAAATTTGCTTTCCTTAAATCAGAAAATCAGAATAGGAAATCAGAACAGGAGCGGAAAAATGAACCTTAAAAAAATAATAATTTTTCTGATTATTTCCTTTTTTCTTTGCGGCATTGCTTACGGCCAAAAAGACGATTCAAGCGGCGTGAAAACAATCGAACTCCGTTATCGAAGCCGCATTGATTCGGCGAATCCGTTATGGCGCTTTTTATTTTTTTTCGTCAGCGATGATTACAAGGAATTTTTTTTGAAACAAGAAAGCCGGCCGCGACGAAAAAGGAGATTTCCGCGAAGCCATCATTTACAATAAATCCAAAGACAAGAAATCCAAAGAGTTCGCCAGATTCCTTTCAAAAAACGGCGAATCCAGCGCGAAGATAGATCTTGGCGACGAAGTGAAAACCAAAGAATTGAATTCCGAGCAGGCAAAAGTCTGGTTTGAAATTCAGGATTTTACGCGCTCGGCAAAGCAGGGCGATGTTTATCGGCGGGTTTGCAAAGGTTCCGAAAATGTTTATACAATAGCCGTTAATGCGAACCGGATAATGTCTATTGACGCGCGGTGCGGACGGATAAATGCCGTTTATTTTGAAGGAAAAGTCTGGCAAAATAAGAAAGAGTTCTTGAGTGGAAAAATTTGGGTGGCACAGGAGGGAAAGTTCGGAGGTCAAGTGGTCAAATGTTCGTTTAAAATATTTTTTTGGCCGTTGGTTGTAAAAGTTGTAATTGAAATTATGTGAAGAAAGGAGAAGAAAAATGGCCGGTAAATGTTTTCTTTGCAAAAAGAACGAAGCCGTAGGGCTTAAAGAAATTTCTTTCATGTATGAAGGAATAAAATTCTTTTTTAAAGAGGGTCCTGGGACTTGCGAAAAATGCGAAAAAAGGGAGGCAATCAGGCGATTTGAGGAGTTTGGGAGAAAATTCATTTCGCTAAAAGACGGAAAACTGAAAATTGACTGGAAATTTTACAGCGAGGCATATTGGCACGAAAGAGACGGCCATCTGGTAAGAATTTTGGAGGATTTAGGGATTTTTTCCCGCAAATCAGAAGGTAATTGGGAATTGGTTACATCTGGCGTCTGCTGGTTGAATCCCATAAAGTTCGGCAGCGTGTTATATTTTACACGCGAAGAGGATGTTATCGAATTCGCCCGCTTGAATTATGGGCGCGTGTCCTATCCATGCAGCATCAGGCAGATAGGAAAAGTTCTGAGTGTTAAAAAAATTTCGGAAGGTTAAGCAAAAAAACCCGCCATTGGCGGGTTTTCATTTTCGCGGCTTTTTCCTTTTATGTTCTTTTTCTCCTTTTTCCTGTTTTTCTTTCAGTTCCCGGGTGAGCTTAAAAAGTCTGTTCTTCCTGTTCATCTTCCTTCGAACGTTCTTTTTTCGGTTCTCCGCCGCCGCAAGTTTCGCAGCTTTCTTCTTTTTCTTCGGGAAACGTTTCTTTTGTCATGATAATTTGAAAATACCCCTTTTAAAGACTCTTGGCAAGATGCGCTATTTTGGTATCCTTAAAAAAGAGTAAGTCCACGTAGCCCCGACGCAAGGTCGGGGTCCCGACCCGAAGGCGTCGGGACTTAACAGTAAATTATTCCTTGCATTTTTTATGCCAAGATAGCTCAGTTGGCAGAGCACGTCATTGGTAATGACGAGGTCCCGGGTTCGATCCCCGGTCTTGGCTCATAAATTAAGCGCCACCTTAGCTCAGTTGGTAGAGCAACGCTTTCGTAAAGCGTGGGTCCGCGGTTCGAGTCCGCGAGGTGGCTCCAAAATTTGACTTTATTCGACCCGTCCTCTAAACTTGAAGAGGATTATTGGTTGTTTGAAAATCGCAGAAGGAGGAAAAATCATGAAAAAGAAATCTATTACACCGAAAGAAAAAAAGGAAGTAAAAGAGATGCAACGAGTGGCGAGAATGGCGCAAAAAGCGATAAAAGAGTACGATGCTGTAGTTGGGAAAACAGTTGCGACAGAAAAACCGACTATTAAACCTGCTCTACAAGCTTTGCTTATCGCACCAGACCATGCAATGCGAACTCATATTCTTTACGGTGGAAAAACAATCACAATCAGAGAAGGACACCGAGATTATAAACCGGGGCCGGTAATGATATGTTGTCATATCGTTCCTTGGGCGGTTTTGGCCGAAATCACGAATGTTCGGCATTGTACTCTTCGCGAAGTAGCGGAAGAAGAATATCAAGCCGACGATTTTTTAACCCAAGAAGATTTACTGGAAGGACTTCAAAAGTTTTATCCGAATATGATTTTAGATTCGCCAGTAACAGTAATCCGATGGAAGAATGTTAAAGGTTTTCTCGCCGACCATATGACGGAATATCGTATTGTGCCCGAAAAATTATACAGCGAAATTAAACATAGATAGGAGATGGGAAAGATGCTTAAACCCGGATGGCTGAAAGAAGTGCTTGACGAAGTCAAAAAAGACGTGGAAACATGGCCAAAATGGATGCGGCAGGATCAAGAGAAGAAATTGAAGCAGAGAGAAAAGAGAATCTTAAAGCTCTCGATGGAGAATTACGGTCATTAGGCAGAGATCCGGATAATCCTTTGTCTATTCATCAATGACAATTTAAGAAAAAGGTCGTTCCAAAAGGACGACTTTTTATTTTTGCTTGCCTTATTTTTCCTTTTTCGCTAAAATATTTTAATGGCAGATGAAATCAGCAAAAGAATTGCTGAAATAGAAAAAGAAATGTCGGCAGCCGACTTTTGGAAAGACAAAGAAAAGGCGCAAACGCTTGTTAAAAGAATTAAATAATTTAAAAGAACAGCAAAAAGGCGAATCAGTCGGCTCTGCGGGAAAATACGATAAAGGCGACGCGGTCTTGACGCTTATGGCGGGCGCCGGCGGCGATGACGCCGAGGACTGGACGGCAATTTTGTTCAAGATGTATCAGAAATTTGCCGAGCGCAAGGGTTGGGCCGTCAAAATTCTCCATAAGCACGCTTCGAAAGCATGGCGGGATCAAAAATATCACTTTTGAAATTCAGGGAAAATACTGCCTACGGGACATTAAAAGGGGAGGCGGGCGTGCACCGTCTGGTGCGGATATCTCCCTTTTCGGCCAAAAAACTTCGCCATACCTCTTTTGCCTTGCTTGAAGTTCTTCCGAAATTCGTTGAGATAAGCGAGGTCAAAATTGACGAAGCGGATTTGCGGATTGATTTCGCCCGTTCTTCCGGACCGGGTGGCCAAAACGTAAATAAACGCGAAACTGCGGTACGCATCACTCATATTCCGACAGGAATCGTGGTCCACGTGGAATCCGAGCGCTCGCAACCTCAAAATAAAGAGCGCGCGCTGGAACTTTTGCGTTCAAAGTTATATAATTACAAACAGCAACAGCAACAGAAAGAGAAAGAAGCTATAAGGGGAGGAAAGAAAATAGAGGCGGAATGGGGGCATCAGATACGGTCATATGTTTTTCATCCCTATAAGCTGGTAAAAGACCATCGGACTGACGTAGAAACAAGCGACGTGGAATCTGTTTTAAGCGGAGAGTTGGATGAATTCATAAAGGCTTTTGCTCAAAATCCGAAGCTTTAGAGAGGATTTTGATTGTAAAACCTTTACCCCCTCACTCGAAATAAAAAAGATTATGTATAAGTTTAAGGAAAAAAATATTAAAAACAATGCTTTGTTTTTCGAAAGAATTTTTTTGTGATTTCGAGTGAGGGGGTGCTCAATTTTATAATTACTCGCTTCGCTCGTAAATAAAATTGGCATGATTTATTTCGATAAGGTTTCAAAAAGATATTCGCCGACTTCAATCGCTTTGGATGAAGTCAGTTTTAACATTGAACCGCAGGAATTTGTTTCCATTGTCGGCCAATCCGGCGCGGGAAAAACCACTCTTTTGAAACTTTTGCTTGCCGAAGAAAAGCCGACGGACGGAAAAGTTTTTTTCGAATCGAAGGACGTGCATGCTCTTTCAAAAAACGAGTTGCCGTTTCTGCGCCGCCGCATCGGATGCGTGTTTCAGGAATTCCGCCTGCTCTCCTCCAAAACCGCTTATGAAAATGTCGCTTTCGCGATGGAGGCGGCCGGAAGAACCGAAGAAGAGATAAACGAAACCGTCGGTCAGGTTTTGGAAGTCGTGGGTTTGGCCGACAAGAGCTGGCATTTTCCTCACGAGATGTCGGGAGGAGAAAAACAGCGCGTCGCAATCGCGCGGGCCATCGTTAACCAGCCCGACTTAATCATCGCCGACGAGCCGACCGGCAATCTCGACCCCCTAAACACCCGAGAAATTATAGAGGTTCTTAAAAAAATAAATGAAATCGGCACGACCGTGCTTTTGGCGACCCACAATAAGGATGTGGTCAATGCTTTGGGCAAACGAGTCATCACTATTGAAAAAGGAAAGATTATTCGCGATGATGAAGGAGGGAGATACGTGCTATAAAGGAATTTGCCCGTGATTTGTCGCGTAGCGATAAATCACGATCGCAAAACCTTTACCCGCCTAAATTTTTGAATTATAAATAAATTACATGTTATTTTTGAAAACACGAAAGATAATGAGCAATGCATTATTAATCTAATGAGAATTTATTCAAAAACTTGGGCGGGTACTCAAATTTATTATTCACTAGCGTTCATATAAATTTGGCATGTTATTGGTAAACATTAAACGAGTTATAAAAGCAGGATTTATCAACTTTTGGCGCAATGGCTGGGTTTCTTTAGCTACCATTCTGGTGATGGTGATAACCCTTTTTATGATTGGCGCGCTTATTTTCGGCAGGGCGCTTTTAAATTCCGCTTTGAGCCAATTGGGGAACAAAGTTGACATTACCGTTTATTTCAAGACCGATGCCGGCGAAAACGACGTTCTTTCGACAAAAAGTAATTTGGAGAAATTGAGCGAGGTGAAAGAAGTCACTTATATTTCTGCCGACCAGGCGCTTCAGGATTTCAGGAACAGGCACATCAATAACGCCCTGATAACCCAGTCGCTCGACGAGCTTGCGGAAAATCCCCTTGGCGCGAGCCTGAATATAAAGGCAAAGGATTCGGCGCAATATGAAAGCATTTCGCGTTTTTTGGAAGCGAGCGCGATTTCTTCAATTGATAAAATCGATTACCGTCAAAACAAAGTGATAATCGACAGGCTTTCGAATATTTTAAACGCTTCGAGAAACGCGGGTGTCGGCATAACGCTGGTCTTGAGTATTATCGCGGTTCTGGTTGCTTTCAACACCATTCGGCTCGCCATTTACACTTCAAAAGACGAGATAACGGTGATGCGTCTTGTCGGCGCATCCAGCCATTACATTCGCGGACCTTTTATTATAGAAGGAATTATGTATGGCGTGTTTTCGGCATTATTTACCATGCTGGTATTTTATCCGCTGACTCTTTGGGTCGGGCCGCTCGCTGAAAAATTCTTTGGCGGGCCCAACCTTTTTGCTTACTATATTTCGAATTTTTTCCAGCTGTTCGCGGTATTGGTTTTAGTCGGCGCCCTTTTGGGCTCCGTTTCCAGTCTTATAGCCACGCGGAGATATTTGAAAGCATAATTAAATCGTAAGTACATTAAATTTCATTGCTTGCCCGCGCGTACGAATGTACGTTATAGGGCTTTCGCCCCGACGCGTACGAATGCACGTTATGGGGGCTTGGCCCCGCACACAATTGCGGGGCGCTGTTTTTTATGATATTATTTTTTTGTTTTAAAGTTTCTTGCCGGGTCGGCTAACGGTAGGCCCATGGACTCTGAATCCATTAATCTTGGTCCGAATCCAAGCCCGGCAGCTATGTATCGGAACATTTATTATGGTTTGCGGCATGGAGAGGCTCAAAGTACCATTCAGAATATTAATGATTCATATGGGGATCCCGATAACTATTTAACTGAAAAAGGGAAAGAGCAAATTATAATTACTGCGCATAAGTTAAAGGATTCTAATATTTTGTTTGATGTCATTATATCTTCTCCCTTCCCGCGGGCGAAAGAAACTGCTCAAATCGTTGGGGGTATATTAAATCTGAAATCTAATATCATTCAGTTAGATGACCGATTAAAAGAAATGAATCATGGTAGTGAACAATGTGGTAAGCTTATTAAGCCGGCGGTAGTAACCTTACAATCCTATGAGGAAATGCATCTGAAACACGGAGATGGCGAAAGCTATTGGGATGTGCGGGATCGTGTTGTGGCACTCTTAAAAGATCTTGAAAAAAATTACCAAAATAAAATTATTTTACTTGTAACTCACGGTACTCCTCTCTGGATGCTTGTAAGTGTTGTTGAAAACTTTAATGAAACAGAAACAATCAGATGGCGTAATCAACACAAAAATACAACTGGATTTTTTATCTCTGAAGGAGAATTTTTTAAGCTTACATAATCGATATCTTTAACTTAGTTCTAACGTCCTTCATGATAGCCAGCGCTGTATAGAAATGTAATTTTGATTCCCTGCTGCCGGGCAGGCAGGGATTCTAGGCTCCGCAGCCACGGTCAGCGCGTTATGGTTCGACTAAGCTCACCACAACAAGTCGAGGCGACTAGAGAGAGCGTTATTTTAAGACAAATTTGATGATGGGTTTCCGAGTGTCGAAGATCATAACTTCTTTAGAAATCGAACTGAGTATAAACAAAAATGACTCAAAATATAAAATTAGGATTTTCCACTGGTACTCTCTATAAGCATTTAGAAACCAAGGAGGCAATTTCTGTTATAAAAAAATTAGGATGTAAGGTAATAGAACTTGGTTTTGTAAAAGCTGATAATTTCTTTAGTAACCAATTAGAAAAAATTGAAAAACCCGATTTAGAGAGATTTGAATATGTAAGCTTCCATGCTCCTAAATTTAATTATGAAAATAATGAGGAAACAAAAAACATTCTCAAAAGAATTTCTAAATTTCACAAAACAATAAGGCAACTAGATCTCGTAGTTTTTCATCCGGATACTGTAAAAGATTTTTCAATTTTTAATAAAATAGATTTTAATGTTGGTTTCGAAAATATGGATCGCAGAAAAGAATCTTGCAGATCGGTTGATGATATTGAGGTGGTATTATTAAAAGATCAAAAATTCAGATTTGTGCTAGATATAAATCATGCTTATACAAACGACCCTACTATGAAATTAGCTGAAGAATTTTATAAAAGATTAGGCAACAAAATAACTCAAATCCATTTAAGTGGTTTTAAAGACTTGCATGATCCACTTTTTGAGACTAAACAATTAGAAATAATTAAAGCTGTTCAAGATTTGAATGCTCCGATTATTATTGAAAGCATACTTACTCCCGAAACAATAATGCAAGAAAGGGATTATATTCTAAAAAATATTTAATACCTGTCGAGGATTCGAACCGAATTCAACAAAATAAATCTATGCAAATAATCGAATTACATCCGGAAATAGACAGATTGCAGCTGATACATGGCTCCCCTAAATTGATGCCTGTTTATGGCGCGGGTTGTGTCAATAAGCCGGATATCATGTTTATATTTATGAATCCGACGGGAAGAAATGTATCCGCACATGCAACATGGGTCGGATTGCGCGCTCCTTGGCTGGGAACAAAAAATATTTGGGGATTGTTATACAAATTAAAACTTTTATCCGGTGCTAATTATAAGTTGACTCAAACTCTTCGGGCTGGAGAATGGACTGAAGATTTCGCAGAAGCGATTTATCGCGAACTTGCAAAAAATAAGGTTTATGTAACAAATTTGGCAAAATGCACCCAAGATGATGCCAGAATTCTGCACAACAGTATTTTTAAAAAGTATCTTGAAAATACCAGAAGGGAAATTTCCCTGATCCGACCGAAGAAAATTGTCCTGTTTGGAAATCAAGTCAGTTCCATTATATTGAATAAGCCGATTGTAGTGAGTAAATACAAAGGTGCTCAATCGGAGACATTAAAAATAAAAAATGCTGCTTTCAGGGTTTATCCGGTCTACTATCCCGTAGGCCAGGGGCAAAGGAATATGCCGCTGGCTATTAAAAGAATAAAAAGAATCCTCACTGTTTAGAGTGAAGAATATTGCGACCCTTGCCGAGACGGCTTATGTATCGGCGGAAATAGTTCGACTGGCTCACTATAAATAAAAATTGTGGAAGGGAAAATTTAACGTCTTGCCAGAGGCGGTTTTTTCTGCGAGAATGTATTTATAAATTAGCAAAATCCTCCTTCTCTAATTCGCGCGCCTGCCCGCCTCTGGAGGGAATAGGAGAATAGTTTGGAAAGGAGGTTTGGAAAGGAAAGACGGGTGGAGATTTTAAGGAAAATTTAGAAAAAGCAACACATTGATTTTTTAATCGATATATGGTATCGTTATTAATAATGAAAAGTAACAGAAAAGAATTAGAACTTAGCCAGATGCAAATACCTCTTTTGGCATTTCTGGAATCCTATAATCAAAATATTCCCGCGGGCTTTCCTCACGCTTCCGTCGCAATATTAAAAAAGTTTCAGGACACGTATCCGGCGCTTTTTAAGAACGGGGATACGTGGTCAACCGCTCAACACCGGAAAAAACTGATTGACTGGCTTTCCGGATATCGCAACGCCTTGCAAAGTTAGTATTTCTCCGTCGAAGTTTTAATTCTCAAGATGATTTTATGGGTCAGAGGAGAAATCAAAAACGTAATTTCCAGTAAGATATGCAGTCTTTGCGGCGGTGAGGCCGACGGTTGGAAATGCTCGCAATGCGGCCAGCAGACATCCCGTTATGACCCATTGCATTGGCGGCAGTGCGTTCGCGGCGGAAAGTTGCTGGTAAAATGTAAAAAATGCGGGGAAACAGAGGATAATTGCAGATGCGGAACATAAATTTTGTCGTCCAGAGAAATTTATTAATTCGTTGGAGTAATTGGCAACCTTCATGGCGTTTTTTTTATGAAATCGGCACGTTGTTTGCAGAAACATACTTAATTTGAAGGATTAAAGAATATCCACAGAAAGTCTTGACAAATAAAAACCAGGGGTCTAATATATAGATACTATGATCACCACTCCTGCTTTCGGGCAAGGGTGGTTTTCTTTTGGAAAATTTGTTATAAATTAAATATGTTCGGCAAGGAAAAAGTCGCAGTTTATATAGATGGCAGTAATTTTTACCACTATCTTAAGGACGAGGAGGTTTCTTTTCCAAGGGGTCAGAAATTTGATTTTAAATTATTTGTAGATTTTCTTGTTGGGGACAGGAATTGTATCTCAAAAAGATACTACACCGGCGTATTCAGAAATATAGACAATAGTTTGAAAAGCAAAGAATTAGTCAAAGGACAACAGAAGTTTTTATCAGGGATTGAAAAAGACGGATTTATCATAAAGCGAGGGCGAATCATGTACGATAGCGGGAAAACAAGAGAAAAGGGAACTGATGTAAAAATTGCCACAGATTTAATTATTGGGGCGATCGACAACCTTTATGATACTGCAATTTTGGTTAGCTCCGACACTGATCTTATTCCGGCAATCCGATATATAAGATACAAAAAGAAGAAACTGGAATATGTAGGATTTTCGCACGCGCCGTCTTTTGGTGTTCAAAAATATGCTAATTTTTCCAGATTGCTTCTGCCTTCTGATATCGAGAAATTCAAAACTGAATAACTTAGTTCGAGCCTCTGGTAAGCCAATTTGCGGCTCCTAACGTGTTTTTATTGACAAAAAGAAGGGGTTATGATAATATGGGGAAAATCTCCATAGCGACTGGAGAACTAAATTTAAGAATTAAAGCTTTAATTTAGGGTTTATTTTTAATAAATTTTAAAAATATGCGTAAAGAATATCAAGGTTTAAGTTCTTCTATAGGGGGCAAAACTTCAAAAAGAGGGTTATTTTTATTTGCCGCAACATTATTCGTCAGCGGTTTTTTTATTTTTAATGGAACAGCGTTGGCTGCTACTCACTATTCCACCTCTCTAGCTGTAACTGCGGTTACAGACACTTATGGGAATACGGTAAGTCTAACTGCTACGTTGACTCGTACCTCAAATGGACGGCCAGTGAGAGGGAAATCGATTATTTTTGAACTTAACGGTAATAACGTCGGCTCTGCTGTCACTAATAGCAGTGGTATCGCAACTAAATCTGGCGTCAGCCTTGTTGGCATTAACGTCGGTAGCTACTCTTCCGGTATTGATGCTAGCTTTACTGGTGACACAACTGGTAATTCGCGCTACGACGCCAGCAGCGGAACTGCGAGTCTGACGGTTAATAAAAGAGCGATTACGGTGACGGCAGCTGCCAAGAGTAAAACTTACGGCGATGTTGACCCGGCTTTGACTTATCAGATTACAAGCGGTTCTTTGGTGTCCGGCGATTCTTTTTCCGGCGCGCTGACTCGTGCGGCTGGCAATAATATTGGTACGTATGCGATTCAGCAAGGTACCCTGGCTTTAAGTGGCAATTATACCTTGACCTATGTTGGGGCTAATCTGACGATTAATAAAAGAGCCATTACGGTTAAGGCATCAACGAACAGTAAGGAATATGACGGCATAATAAGCGCGGCTGCAATTCCTACGATTACATCCGGTACTTTGGCTACGGGTGACACAGCTAATTTCACGGAAACTTACAGTAACGAAAATGTCGGCACAAGCAAGACCTTGATTCCAAGCGGAACAGTCAGCGATGGTAACGGCGGCAATAATTATAATGTAACTCTTTCTAATAATACGACTGGCGTTATTACGGCGCGAGCCATCACGGTGACTGCCGACGTCAAGACTAAAGTTTACGGCGATGTCGATCCGGCTTTAACTTACCAGGTTACTAGTGGTTTTTTGGTGTCCGGCGATTCTTTAACTGGCGCATTAACTCGCGTTGCCGGAGTAAATGTCGGAACATATGCAATTCAGAAAGGAACTTTGGCAAATAGTAATTACAGCATTACTTATGTCGGGGCAAATCTCACGATTACGGCAAAACCGATTACCGTTACTGCCGATGCTAAAAGCAAAATTTATGGAGCCGTTGATCCGGCTTTGACTTATCAAATCACCAGCGGCTCATTAGTGGGCAGTGATAATTTTTCCGGAGCTTTAAGCCGTACCGCTGGCGAAGATATCGGTAAATACGCAATCAATCAAAACACTCTGGCTTTAAGTGGCAACTATACTTTAACTTTCGTGTCAGCCGATTTTGAAATTACGGCGAAAACTTTGACGGTGACGGTAGAAGGTCAGGACAAAGTTTATGATGGAACAACCGCTGCGACAGTGACTTTGTCTACGGGCGTTTCAGGCGTGACTGCGGACTACGCTAACGCTTCCTTTAATACTAAAGATGCGGACACCCAAAAAACAATTAATGTTACCGGTATCACGCTCAGTGGTGATAACGCCGGCAATTATGATTTTAACAATACTGCTTCGGCTACAGCCGATATCACGGCGAAGCCAATCACTGTTACGGCTGATTCCAATCAGAGCAAAATCTACGGCGCAACTGATCCAACTTTGACTTACCAGATTCCCGACGGTTCTTTGGCGTCCGGAGATTCTTCTTTAACCGGCGCATTGACTCGCGCCCCTGGCGTGAATGTCGGAACTTACGCGATTCAGCAAGGTACTGTAAATAACAGCAACAACAGTAATTACGATATTACTTTTGTTGGGGCTGATTTTTCTATCATCAAAGCCACTCCGCAAATTAACTGGTCCAATCCTGACGGTATTATCTATGGAATAGCTTTAAGTATTACCCAGCTCAATGCTGTCTTAGCTTCCGTTATAGAGGGGGCTTGGGTTTATGACCCGGCAACTGGCACGATTCTCAACGCCGGCACCGGCCGAATGCTTTCTGTAATTTTTACTCCGGCAGATATAAATAATTACAACACCGCAAGTTCAAGCGTTGCTATTAATGTCGCTAAAGCCGACCAAACCATTGATTTTGTGGCGCTTGGCGAGAAGACTTACGGCGAAGAAGATTTTACCGTGAGCGCAACAGCCAGTTCAACACTGCCGGTGAGCTTTACTGCCTCGGGTGACACTTGCACCGTTTCGGCGGATAACAAAGTTCATATTATTAAAGCGGGTACCTGCACCATTACCGCGCATCAAGACGGTAACGGAAACCATAATAACTATAACGCCGCTCCCGAAGTTTCGCAGTCATTCACAATTAATAAAAGACCTTTGACCGTGTCTGCTACTGCCGACAGCAAACCTTATGACGGTACTACAGACCCAACTTCAACCGGAATTCCGACAATTACGTTGGGTTCTTTAGCGGAAGGAGATTCGGTAATTTGGACGCAAATTTTCGATAATGAGGACGCGGGTTCAGGGAAGATTCTGACGCCGTCCGGAACAGTCAGTGACGGCAACGGCGGAAACAACTATGATGTGACTTTTGTTCCCGCAGCAGGCGAAATCACGCCGCGAGTGATAGGGGTAACGGCAAATGCAAAAAGCAAAACTTACGGTAATGACGACCCAGCTTTAAATTACCAAGTTACTGGTTCATTAGTCGCTCCGGATAATTTTACCGGAGTGTTAAGCCGTAATCCCGGCGAGGATGTTAGTACTTATGCCATCGGACAGGGAACACTGGCATTAAACACCAACTACACAATAAACTTTACCGGAGCAAGTTTGGAGATTACCGAGTTTGATCAAACCATCAATGTGATTGTTGGCGCAAAGAGTAAAACCTACGGTGCACCTGACCCGGAATTGACATATACTTTTAATCCTTCTTTGAAGGCGGGTGATGAATTCACCGGCGCTTTGAATCGTGATCCCGGCGAGGATGTCGGTACTTATGCCATAATCAAAGACACCCTGACAGCCGGTATAAACTATGTCTTAAACTTTACCGGAGCGAATCTAACCATTACTCCAGCTCCCATTACAGTTACCGCCGATAGCCAAAGCAAAACTTACGGTGATGTTGATCCGGCTTTAACTTATCAGATTACCGGCGGCGCGTTGGTGGGCAGCGATGAATTATCCGGTTCTTTGGCCCGCGCCGAAGGAAAAAATGTCGGCATTTACGCAATAGGACAAGGCAGTTTGACGGCTGGCACCAATTACAATTTAAATTTTCTCGGAGCGAATCTGACGATTACGGAAAAAGATTTAGCGATAGCGGCTAACGACGCGATTAAAACAGTCGGGCAGACGCTTACCTTTGACGGAACCGAATTTACGGCCAGTGGATTAACGAATGAAGATTCAATTACGAGTGTGACATTAATCAGTGACGGAGCGGGCGAATCGGCAACGGCAGGCACTTATGACATCGTGCCAAGCGTCGCCGTGGGTACGGGATTAGGCAATTATAAAATTATTTATACTAACGACGGCAATTTGACCGGTAATACGAAAAATAAACCCCGAGACTTATTTGGGAGAATCCAGCTGACATTACTTATCGATCACCGTTAAGTTCAACACAGCTTAATGCCACTGCTTCGGTTAAAGGAACTTTTGTTTACACTCCGGCGGAAGGAACGATTTTAAATGCCGGCGATAATCAAGATTTGAAAGTTGATTTTACGCCTGTTGATACGGCTAATTATACCAATGCAAGTTCAAACGTTACTATTAATGTCGCTAAAGCCGACCAAACCATTGATTTTGCTCGCGCTGGAAACTAAGACTTATGGCGACGAAGATTTTGGCGTGAGCGCGAATGCCAGTTCAACACTGCCAGTGAGCTTTACCGCCTCGGGCGATTGTATCATCTCAGGCACTACTGTTCATATCACAAGCGCTGGCACCTGTACTATTACCGCGCATCAAGCTGGCAATAGCAACTACAACGCGGCTTCGAATGTACCCCAATCATTTACGATTAACCAAAAAGCAATTATCGTAACTGCTGATAATAAAAGTAAAACTTATGGAGACACGATAACTTTTGCCGGAACAGAATTTACAACTGGCGAATTAGTAAGTGGCGACTCGGTGACAAGCGTAATATTAACTAGTATGGGAGCTGACGCATCATCGCCAGCTGGTACTTATGACATCGTGCCAAGCGCTGCCGAAGGAGCAGGGTTAATTAATTACATAATTACTTATGTTAGTGCCACGTTGACAATAAATAAAGCAAACCCAGTGATTACCTGGGAAACTCCAGCCGATATTACCTACCCAACGGCTTTAAGCTCAACACAACTTAATGCCACAACTTCGGTTAAAGGAACTTTTGTTTATACGCCTTCCGAAGGAACAATTCTAAGTATTGGCAATGTACAAATATTATCGGTTGACTTTACCCCGACCAATACGACCAATTATAATTCTGTTTCAGCCAGCACCACCATTAGTGTGCTTAAAGCAATCTCATTTAATGTTACGCCAGATGACCTTTCGTCTTTTAACGCTTCGCAAGCATTAATACCAGAGACAGGAAATTCTTATAATTCTACGCCGTCATTGACGGTGACCGGAGATATTACGATTAATGTACCCTCTGGCAGTGGTACCAGCCGAATCATCCTACCGTCTGGTACTGTAATTTCTAAGGTTAACGGAGAAAATATTGACGGCTCTGTTTTAACCGCGATTTCTACTCCAGAGAACGCTCTTTCGGGTTTGGCTAGCGGAGCCGTGGTTGACGGAGCTTTGCAGTGGGGCATAGCGAATCTGGGATTGCAATTTGATAAACCCATAACATTAAGCATTTTTGTCGGCGACAGTTTTAACGGTCGAACTTTAAACGTTGTGCGTTCAACTTCCGGAAGCGACGGCTGGACTAATGACGGCATTGTTCCGCCGGCGACTTGCGTTGTAGCTAATGGCCTTTGCACATTTAACGCCACCGAAGCTTCTTACTACGCGGCAACGCACACGCCGCCGCCTCCCTCATCCAGCGGAGGATTGATTTCTTTGGGTTCGTATTCCGGAAGTCCGATTTCAGCGCCTATTGTGCCTCCACAGATTAGCGTGATACCAGCCGTGGTTTCTCAAGGGATTGGCGCTTTAACGAATTTCTTCTCTCAAACTATTCCTTCTTCGAATGTTTTTTCTCCGAATTCAGCCGCTAACCCTGTGGCAACTCCGGCCGTGACAGAAAATACGGGAAATGCCGGAGCGGCTCCTGCCAATGGTCAAGGAACGGAACAAAATGTAATTTCGAATCAAGCGGCGAACGCGGTGTCGACAGCCGGAGGAGTACCGCGAGCAAGCTTGTCGGCAACTATTTTTAACGCTTTGACTCTTGGTACCGGCAGGAATTGGATTGGTATATCGATTATAGTTATTCTCGCGTTATTTATAACTTACCTAATGTACTTCTGGTTGAAGAAAAAATCGCGCTAATCCCTAATTTAGTGCGAGTATGATAAAAAATAAAAGCGCCTTAGGCGCTTTTATTTTTTTTATGGTTTTTAACGTTTTTAAAATATAGTATAATTTAAATGTCGATTCGTAAGATTAATTAATAAATAAAAATAAAACGCTATGTTTAAAAAAACTTTTATTTTATGCGTATTATTCGCCGGATTGGCGCTGCCGGCCGGTTTAATGGCACAGACGTCGGGAACATACAATATGACTAATACGACTGCGGTTCCTTCTACGCCGACTATCAACAAGAGTTCGGAATCGGCCGTGAAAGTTGATACAGTGTCTCCTTCGTCGACTATCAACGAGACCGTGAAAGTTAATACAGTGTCTCCGGAAGCGCCGACCATTTCAACGCAGTCTTCTGCGGAATCGTCCGCAACCAAATCCTCCGCAGGATCCGCAGTGCCGCTTCCCATAAGTAGCGAAACGTCGACGACGAAGTGCGGCGTGAACACTTTTAGGTTTGAAAATGACTGCGGCATCAGCGTATATAAGAATATGTATGTCCAATGCCACGACGGCTACGAAGAAGAACAGGGAGGTTATTCAAGCTGCAAATCATCCGAGTTATGGCAGGAATATGCCAAAGAGGTTTGTTTAAACAGATGTTCATCGAATGCCAAATTAGCTCCTTCCGTTCAACCGCTCTCTTCAACAAGTTCCTTCCGCTAAACCGGTTCCTTCTACCGCAGGAGGACAGGTTCCCAATGTCGGCACAACGGAAATTCCCGTTAAGGCACCCACGGCAACCAGCGTGTCGTCTCCAACGGCGGTTTCCGTATGCACCAGCGATGCAAATTTTATGGATGAATACAATAATCTTCTTGTGGATTTGAAAAATGCCGAAGTGAAAGCCGATAAGCAGAAAGAGGACGCAATCACGAATAAAATTACTTCTTTAAAGAAAACCATCGGTCAAAATTGCGCTGTAATTCCCGTCACAGCAGTGATTCCTCAACCGCACAATCACGATGCAACACCGCTAAATCAGTGCGCCGAATTGGACCAATGGCAAAATAAAATTGACTACTATAATAAACTGGCCGGCCAAAGCGATGAAGTTATAAAGAAAGAAAATAATTTTTCAAGAGAAGAGATAAATAAGATTCTTTCCGATTTGAATAAGAGCTACGGGGAGATTAAAGACAAGTGCGGCGTTAAGGCGGGGGCGGGAGGAGGCGCGGGGCGGGCGGTTACTGCGCCGACAGCGACCAGTCAAAGTTCCGTGGCCGTAGAGCCGGTCAATCCCGTCGCGCCAATCTCCGGCGAGGAAATAAACACCTATTATAAAGCGAAATTGGGGGTAATCATAAATACTAATGCGAACAAATACGGAATCGCAAATTCAGAAATTGGATGCCCTCAAAATCGAAGTAAATGGTCTTGTCGGAAATTTCATTAAAAGCAGAAGCGAGATTGAATCAACGGAATTCATGCGGTTTGGCGAAGGAAATAAAAATAAATCCGGGAGAAATACAGGCCGATAACGTGACTGTGCCGACCATCGATAAAAAAATATTTGTCGAAATGGGTAATAGTTCTGTAAGCGTGGAGCCGACCGCTGATCAGGTGACCATTAAAGACAAAGATATCAGTGTTGGCGTAAAAAATGAAGTTTCGATTAAAGATAATGCTTTGACGGTGGGGAACGCTGCTGTAAATTTTGCGCCGAGCAGTATTACCGAAAAATTGAACATCATTCCGAAAGGAGTTACCTTGCAGGCGGAGAATGGAAAAGCGGTATATCAGATAAAGACGAATGAGCCGAGAAAACTTTTCGGTTTGATTTCGGTTAATCTCTCCAAAACCGTTACCGCGGACGCGGGGAACGGCAGTGTGCTATCTGAAAAACTGCCTTGGTATTCGTTTATAACGACAAAAAAGTAAGGAGTTTATAAAGAGTTTTCAACCGAAATACTATCAAAAAATCGCCAATCCGCCTTTCGGCGTAGGCGATTTTCCTTCGACAGCCTCAGGATAAATTTGGTAGAGTGAAATAAATCATGAATAAACGAAAAAAGACAAAAATCTTTTTGAAAATCGCCACAGTTTTATTTCTGGCGTTAGTTTCCATTGGAGCGAACGCGGCAACGAAAACTCCCGCAAAGCCGGTTACCCCAAAAATCCCTTTTGAAATAGCGGGATGGATTCCTTATTGGCGAAAGGCAACCGGCACGCCGGAAGCAATCAGCCATATTGACGCTTTCAAAGAGATAAGCCCGTTCGGCTACACGGTAAAACAGGACGGGACGCTGTTTGACGCGATGAATAT
>CAWGAO010000005.1:0-69907 GCA_963820595.1 Candidatus Tagabacteria bacterium | reverse complement strand
CGCCTATGCTTTGATCACTTATCAAACCGCGTATCTGAAAACTTATTATCCTCTGGAATTTATGACGGCTGCCATGGCGGCGGATGAAAAAGACGTGGATAAAATCGCTCTTCTGGTAACGGAATGCGAGCGCTTGGGAATAAAAGTACTGGGACCGGATATTAATATAAGTATGCAAAGTTTTACCCCCGACCCGCCGTCATCAATTCGTTTCGGCTTGCGAGCCATTAAAAATGTCGGCTATAACATCGTCGAAACTCTTGTGGGCGAAAGAAACAACGGCGGCCCTTTCCGCTCCCTGGCCGACCTCCTGGAACGCGTTCGCGACAAGGACTTGAATAAAAAATCGCTTGAAGCTCTTGCCAAAACCGGGGCGCTCGACAGTCTCGCCGAACGAAAAGCGATACTCGAAAACATGGATAAGATTCTCGAATACCACAAAGAAAGCGGCCGGACATCCCAAAAAAACCAAGTTTCGCTTTTTTCCATGCTTGAAAACCAATCTTCTCTTCCCGGCCTTAAACTTCAGGAAACGGCGCCGATGACTTTTGAGGAAAAGCTGCAGTGGGAAAAAGAATTATTGGGTTTATATATCTCGGGGCACCCTTTGGAAAAATTCCGAGACGCCCTTAAGAAATATAAACAAACGATTGCCGACATTAAAAAACTGGAAAACGGGAAAACTGTGGTTGCGGCGGGAATGATCGAAGAAATCAAAAAAATCATCACGAAAAAGGGAGAACCCATGCTCTTCATAAAAATGGCGGACTTTTCCGACAGCATCGAAGTGGTGGTTTTTCCGCGAATGCTTCTCGCTTTCGGCCACCTTTTCCAAATCGGAAATTGCATTATAATTAAAGGGAAACTTTCTTTCCGCAATTCCAACCCCTCGATTATCGCGGATGAACTAAAAAGATTATAGAAAAATGGCACCTGTGGATAAACTATTGACGACGACTAAGCTAATACTATATAATGAAATTAATCCAAAAATCACTAATTCTATTGCTTAGGGGCTCCGCAAGGAGTCCCTTTGGCTTTTTATAAAGCATCTATTTTGCTTTTTACGCTTTGCGGAATTTCCCTCGGCCAACAAATAAATTCTTTAATCTTCCTAACATCAAAAACAAAAGTTCCTGTTACGTCCAACTCCGGCGCGACTTTTCCTGAAATAGCAAAAATCACAGCATTTTTTCCTTTAAATTCTCCTCATAGAAATAAAGAAAAAGAGGTTGTTGTCGCCGATTATCACCTCAAGAAGGATAAATTAGAGTTATAGTATTTTATTTTCAACGGCTCACCCGTTCGAACGGGTGAGCCGTTGGGATATAACCCTCAAAACATTCCAACATTCTTGAGAATGTTGGAATGTTATAGGTTTTCGTAATAAACGTGTTTGCCGGTTTTGCCGACTTGCCGGATAAAACCTTCTTTTTCCAGTTCGTCCAGATACCGCGTGGCGGTGGCGTCGGAAACGCCGAGGAGTTTCTCAACGTCGTCATTCGCCACGCGCCCTTGCCGGCCAAAAATCTCGCGTATTTTCTCCAAATTTTCCCTCTTCTTTTCCTTATCTTCTCTCCCCTCGCTTTCCTTTTTCCCTTCATTTTCTATTCTCCTATTCGCGCGAATTAGAGATATATTATTTCGCCTTCTCCTCCTCCCGAAATAACTCCCCATTATTATTCCCGCCACCCCCGCAATGATTAAAACTATGTAATCCATAAATTTATTTATTTATTTATTTATTTCCCCTTCAAATTTTTTCCTAAACAATTCGAACTTCGGCTCCAGAACATATTCAAGCATTTTCTCAAATATTACCCGGTCTTTTTCTAATTTAACCTCTTTCCAATAAATATAGAGTTTGCCGTCATTCTTTGAAAAAAATTTATGCCAAGCTTTATCTTTTGCACCTTTTGGGGCTGACTCGAATGATTCTCGGTTATGGCTTTTTAACCGTCCGAACAAAAAAACAGCTTTCCCTACATAAAGGACTTTCTTTCCTTTCTTATAAACATAAATACCGCTCTTTTTATCAACTTGTTCTCGTATTTTTACGATATTATTTTTGGAAATAGTCTTTGTGCCATGCTCTATCTTGAAAAAATTCCAGCGACGCAACGGCAAAAATCCATGTTTCTTTAAAAAAGATCTGAAATGATTTTTCATTTTATCAGGTTTATATTTATTTCTTAATCTTAAATAATAACTTTTTTCCATGAATTTACTGCGTCCGTCCGTAGATCATAGAGCAAATAAGTTTATTTAGAGATATTATCTTTATCATCACAAATGATTTCCTTTAATCTTCTCTGTTCATAATATCGGGAGATTTTATTCATCTCGTTTGTTAATTTTTCAATTTGCTTTGTCACATCGTTCAATGAACCTTCTGAAGATGCCGACATACCTTCGTAAACTTCCAAATCGAAATCATATCTTTGGTTTTTTTCTTTCCATTTGAAGTTTTGTATCTTGCAATAAAACTAATTTGTTTCGACTGGTTACTGTGCATAAAATCTACATAGGCAATAGCAAATGTGCTCAACTTTTCGACTTATCCCAAACCGTATCGGTTTCTTAAAGAGGTTTATATCCTCGAGTTTTCTTCGCCTATATCTTCAACCCCTTCGGCTTGATATCTAACTGCAAGTCATACACCGATACATTACTATGATTTGTAACTACGAGGTCGAAAAAGTTCCCCAACGAGCCTCTGGCTCTAATGAAATTTGAATCTTTGGCCTATCTAATCTTTGTCGATTTTTTCTCATCTCCCACCACATCAAAAGTGTTCCTATGACATAGATAGCGGTAAATATCGCTAGCACAACGGTAAATAATGCCGTTCTGCTGGCATTCTGATTGAAAAAAGATACAAGATATTTAATATTTTCGACCATCTTTCGTTATTAAATTACTTTAATTTCTTCTCTTGCGAACTCATAAATTTTATACTTCATATAAGAATAAAATCTTTAGAAATACTTACATCAATCGTTGATGCATATTCAATGGTTTTTATTATGGAGTCCTTAATTCCTTCACCAGAAATTATTTTACCTTCAAGATATTTTTGAAAATCACTTATTCCACTCGTGGAATTGATAGCCAATTCGATGTTATCTGAACCGTTAACAATTTTTATCTCCCCTTGGATATTTCTTTGTAAAATAAAAAATCCTTCTTCGTCTTTTCCAGCAATTACCATCGTCATTTTTTCTGGCTTCGCAACAATACAACAAGAATCAAAACAGGAATTAACTTTTTTAATCAATTCTAATCTATTGCCCCACTCTATCTTTTTAATCAAGTCTAAAATATCTAGCCCTACCTCATACACCCCAGTCATTCCAAAATAAATGTTGTCTTTTATTTGATAAATCTTACGATAATCATCTGTTATAAATCCACTACATTTCCTCTCTTCTTTATCAGAAGCTATATATAATTTCTTATTCTTATCAATAGCTATTACAACTATACTCATATTCTTTATTTTTCATATGATTAATTTAAAACTAGTCTGATTTAAATTTTACATCTTTACATCAAAAGAAAAAACGGCTATTAATTATTTCTTGGTAAATTTTTCCATATTACGGATCCATCCCATTCGATTGTCATTTTTATTTGCCATATTTTTATTTTTATCTCCCATCTCCTCTTCCCAAAATAAACTTAAGGCCACGTAAAAGCCTCAATTACATTAGCAACCCTCCCGGAAAAATCAACGGCTCAACCGAAAAAATCGGGTGAGCCGTTAAAAAGATTTTTCCTTTAGTCTCTCCAAATTGCGAATAATTTTGAAATATAATCGATTATGGTATTGTTATTTTATGGCTAGTATAGAAACAAAACGGCATTCCTTGGCCCATGTCCTGGCAATGGCGGTTTTGGATTTGTGTCCGGATACGAAAATGGGCATCGGGCCGATAATCGAAAACGGCTTTTATTACGATTTCGATTTCAGAAAAAAGATTACATCGGATGACTTGGAAGAAATCCAGGAACGGATGGGAGAATTTATAAAATCCGAATTTAAATTCGAACACGAAGAAATTCCGCCGGAAAAAGCAAGAGAAAATATTCGAAAACCAGCCCTTCAAACTGGCGATTGTCGAAGAATTGGAAAATAACAAACAGCCGATCACGATTTACAAAACTTGCCCGCCGGCTGGCGGTCCGGCGAATTTATCGATTTGTGCGCCGGTCCGCACGTCGAATCTACCGAAGATTTAAGAAACGTCAGCTTCAAACTCACAAAAATCGCCGGCGCATACTGGAAAGGTTCGGAAAAAAATCCGATGCTCACCAGAATTTACGCCGTTGCTTTCGATTCTTTGGAAGAACTGAAAAATTATCTCCGCATCCAGGAAGAAGCCGAAAAAAGAGACCACCGAAAACTCGGCAAGGAACTGGAACTTTTTGTTTTCTCGGACTTGGTCGGCCCGGGCCTCCCGCTTTACACGTTTAAAGGCGCGTTTATCAGAAAAACTATAACGGATTACTCCTCAAAATTGAGAAAATAAATCGGCTACGAAGAAGTCCATACGCCGCAAATGAACAAGGCGGAACTTTTCAAAATTTCCGGCCATTACGAAAAATACAAAGACAGCATGTTCAAAGTCGTTTCAAATTATTCCGAAGAAGAATATTATCTGAAACCGATGAACTGCCCCCAGCACACGCAGATTTACGCGGCGCGAATGAGAAGCTATCGCGATTTGCCGATACGGATAGCCGATTCGGCCAACCTTTACCGCGACGAAAAAACCGGCGAACTAAGCGGCCTGATGCGACTAAGGGCTTTTGCCCAGGACGACGGCCACAGTTTCTGCCGCGAGGACCAAATCATGGATGAATTCGGCTTTCTGCTTTCCGTGATAGAGGAGGCGATGAAAACTTATAAAATGGAATATTTCATCCGGCTCTCGCTGCGCGATAAAAAGAATAAGGAAAAATATCTCGGCGACGACAAAATTTGGGAAAAATCCCAAAAAATCCTCGAGGATATTCTGAAAGAAAAAAAGATTAAATATTTCCGAACGGAGGGAGAAGCGGCTTTTTACGGCCCGAAAATGGACTTGATAGCAAAAGATTCGCTTGGCCGCGAATGGCAATTATCCACAATCCAATTGGACTTCAACATGCCCCAACGATTTTCCCTCGAATATACAGGAAAGGACGGACAAAAAGAAACGCCGGTTATGATTCATTCCGCGATTATCGGTTCGCCGGACAGATTTTTGGGAGTATTGATTGAACATTATGCCGGGGCTTTTCCGGTTTGGCTCGCGCCGGTGCAGGCGGAAATAATTCCGGTAAGCGAAAAATTCAACGATTACGCAAAAAAGATTTTTGAGCTGCTTAAAAAAGAAAATCTCCGTCCTGAAATAAACGACGGCAACGAAACTCTCGGCAAAAAAATTCGCGAAGGCGAATTGCAGAAAATCCCCTATCTTTTGGTTGTCGGCGACAAGGAAGAAAAATCAGGAACGGTTGCCGTGCGCGAACGCGGCAAAGGAGATTTGGGAGCGATGGAGATTGACAATTTTATCGGAAAAATTAAACTGGAAATAGAAAGTAGAATCATAATTATTAATAAATAATATAAGAAAATATGACAGAGGAATTTCCAAAAATGCCTAAAGAAAAAATAGGCGACAAAAAAGAAAAATATCAAAAGAAATCGGCAAAAGCAGAAATGCCGCACTTTGTCGAACGGCTAAAAAAAGAAGATAAACCAAAAAACTGGCTCAAGGAAAAATTCGACAAGTGGCGAGAACAATCGTAAAAATATTTTGATAAAAACTAAAAAGGCGCTTCGCGGCGCCTTTTATAATTGACAAAATTTTCAACGCCCGTTAATATAAACAGCGAATGGCGCTTTGCTAAATCAATCAAGGAGGCACGAAAAATGTTTGAATTATTGGGCTTTACCGGTCTAACGAGTACTTTTTGGAATCTTCTGGCTTATCTCGGAATGATTGTGATTATCGTAGCCGTAATTTCCAAAAAATACCGAAATCATTTTTTTGTTTGGGGACCGCTGGCTTTAATGTTCTATGCCTGGTTTTTTCTTCATAATCCACTTCTATACTGCCTTCAATTCATTATCGCTTCTTCTGGCGCTTTAAACCTTTTGAGAATCAAAAAGGGCGATAGCGCTCTCTTGATGGTGGGTATTCTAACAGGAATAGCTTACATTTTGCTGTTAATTACCGGTTCAATTAACGGAATCTGGTATTGGATCGGTTCGTTTGGCCTTCTTGGAATCGGTTTAGGCCTTACCCAATTACCGAAAAAGAGAAGTTTCGTGATAATGGCCATCGGCGGCGCTCTGATTATTATTTACAGCGGCGCCTTAGCAATATGGATTTGGTTTATTTTGAATATAGCCTTCTTTATTGCGAATATTGCCGAACTGATACGCTGGAAGGATCAAAAAAGTAAACCTAAATGCCGACATGAAGCCCCGTGCACATGCAATGGATATCTGAACCGCTTGTCAGAAGAACAATTATTGAATTTAAGGACTCAATTCGGAAAAGTAGTCGTTGACAAGAAAAAGGCGGGCACTGGCGGTTTTATTATTTGTATGTACATTGGCGGCTGCCCGACAACCAGAAAACAGAAAAAAGAATCCGCCAAAGCGGTAAATAAAATCAATCAAGTTCTTAAAGAAAAATTCGGTTATATTGTAGTGTAAGTTTTAATCTGTTTTACGTAAAATAAGAAGATGCTTTACAGAGCATCTTCTTTTGCTATTCTCCCTTACCGAAAATAAAATTCTACACATCCAGATTTTGGACTGCTTTGGCATGGGTTTCGATGAATAATCTCCTCGGTTCGACTTCTTTTCCCATTAAAATATCGAAGGTGCGGTCGGCTTCCTGCGCGTCCTCTATTGTTACGCGCTTTAAAATCCGGCGTCCGGGATCGATTGTCGTTTCCCAAAGCTGGGACGGATTCATTTCGCCCAAGCCTTTGTAACGTTGGATATTAATGGTTCGACTTTGCTCACCACGGGTATTCGCGCCGGTTTTTGCGGCGTTGATTTCCTTCACAATTTTATCCTTCTCATTATCGGAATAAGCATATCTCATGTCTTTGCCGTATTGAATCCGGTATAACGGCGGTTGGGCGATATAAATATAACCCATTTCAACGACCGGCCGATAAAAACGATAAAATAAAGTGAGAAGAAGAGTGCGGATATGGGCGCCGTCGACATCGGCATCGGTAGCGATGATGATTTTGTGGTATCGCAATTTTTCTATATTCAAATCTTCCGCAATAGCCGCTCCCAAAGCAATAACCAATGATTTGATTTCATTATTGATAAGCATTTTATCGAGTCGGCTGCGCTCAACGTTCAAAATTTTGCCGCGCAAAGGTAAAACCGCCTGCGTTCTCCTGTCTCTGGCCTGCTTCGAACTTCCGCCCGCGGAATCGCCTTCGACTATAAATAATTCCGACTCGGCCGGATCCCGCGACTGGCAATCGGCAAGTTTGCCGGGCAAAGTAAGCCCTTCAAGCACTCCTTTTCTTAAAACATTTTCCTTGGCCGCTTTTGCGGCCTTTCTCGCTTTCAGGGCCAAAATCACTTTTTCAAGAATCGCTCGGGCGTCCTGGGGATGTTCTTCCAAAAAATGAGAAAAAGCTTCGCTAAAAACGCTGTCGGTGGCGCTCCGCGCCTCGGTGTTGCCAAGCTTGGCTTTCGTCTGACCTTCGAATTGCGGATCGCGAAGTTTAACGGAAATCACCGCCGTCAAACCTTCTCTCACGTCGTCTCCGGAAAGATTTTCTTCCTCTGCTTTTAAGAAGCCGTTCTTCCGGGCATAATCGTTCAAAACGCGGGTTAAAGCGGTCCTGAAACCGGTTATATGCGTTCCTCCTTCCTGGGTAAAAATATTATTAGCGAAACTCACCTCTCTGGACTGGTAATCCTCAACATACTGCAAAGCAACCTCAATGAATATATTGTCCGACTGTTTCCCGACATAAAAAACATTCTGGTTCTTCGGAACTAAATATTCATTTAAATAATCTACATAGGAACGCAAGCCTCCCTCGAAATAAAAAGTATATGAGATATGACTTAAAGAATCTTTTTCCCGCTGGTCGGAAACGGTAATCCTGATGGCTTTCATTAAATAAGCCTGCTGGCGAAGATGTTCTATAATTCGCTCCCACTTGAAATTAATGTCAGGGAAAATGGCAGTGTCGGGTTCGAACGTAACGGACGTGCCGGAACCTTCGCATTTGCCAAATTTTTTAACTTTCGCTCTCGCTTTCCCCCGTTCGTATTCCTGAACCCATTGAATTCCGTCACGGCAGACATCGGCCTGCATCCACGAAGAAAGCGCGTTGACAACGGAAACGCCGACGCCGTGCAGGCCGCCGGCGATTTTATAAGCCTCGCCGCCGAATTTGCCGCCGGCGTGAAGAGTCGTCATTACCGTTTCAAGCGCCGATTTTTTTGTTTGCTTGTGAATCTCAACCGGAATACCCCGGCCATCGTCCACTACCCTTACCCTGTTTCCAGGCAGTAAAACAATGGAAATATTTTTCGCATAACCGGCCATGGCCTCGTCTATGGAGTTATCAACCACTTCCCAGACCAAATGATGCAGGCCGTCGAGACCGGTGGAACCGATGTACATTGCCGGCCGCTTTCTGACGGGCTCCAAACCTTCCAAGTACATATATGTCCTTGGCGGTGTAAGTGGCTTCTTTTGATTTCTTATTATCTTTTGTATCTTTTGGCTTCGCCATGCTTTTAAAATTTCCAATTTACAATTTCCAATTTTCAATCAATGACCAAATTATCAAATTTTGAAAATTAAGAAATTGAAAAAACATTGTAAATTGATAATTGAACATTGAAAATTACTTCCGGACTTCCCAATCAAGGTTTCCATCAAGCGCTTTGATAATCTTATCCATTAAAGCATTAACTTCTTTGTCGCTCAAAGTTTTTTCACTGCTTTGAAATATCAAATGAAAAGCAAAACTTTTTCTGTTGTCCCCCACCTCCTCGCCTTCGAAAATATCGAATAAGTCGGTATCTATCAAAAGCGGCCCGGCCGCATTCTCGATAATATCCAGCACCTCTATCACTCTTGTTTCCGGCGGAACGAATAAAGCGATATCCCTCATTACGGCCGGATACTTTGAAACCGGCCGAAACTCAAGCTCTTCGTCGGCAAGAGGAATTAACTCATCCAAATCTATTTCAAACGCATTCTCTTCAATTGTTCCCACCGACTTCTCCCCGATTTTTATCTCCGCCGTCTTCTCCGGATGTCCGCTAAACCAATAATCGTCGATTCCCATCCCTGAAAATAAAACTTCAAGAATCCCTTTTAGCTCATAAAATTCCTCCGCTTTGGTTTTTGCGTTTTTATACGCGATGATGCCGGCAAGCATATTTTTTTCTTCAATGCCAGCTTTTGATTTTTTGAAAACTTTTCCTATTTCAAATATTTTGACTTCGCTGAAGTTTTTGAAATTCTGGCCGACATTGTCTATTAAGCCGGGCAGAAGACTGGCTCTTAAATATTTTTTGTCTTCGGCGATTGGATTCTGAATTTCCACCTCACCTTCGGACATAAAAGAATAATTGTAAACTTCGCTAAAACCCGCCTCAACGAATAAACCTCTGATGACATTTTCGTAAAAATAATTATCGTTTCGCGTCGCCGGCGCCAAATTTCCTTCCGGAACTTTCGCCGGAATTTTTTCATAGCCGTGAATTCTGACGATTTCCTCTATGATATCTTCTTTATTTGTTATATCCAAGCGCTCAATCGGAGCGGTAACGCCCAAAACTCCTTTTGTCTTTTTGATTTCAAAGCCAAGCCGTTCCAGCGTTGAAATAATTTCTTTTTCGCTGATGACGACTCCGAGCAATTTCGAAACGTCGGTCAGGTTAAAAGAAACGCGGCTTGCTCCAACTTTTTTAGGATAAAAATCGATTTTATCAGAAATAATTTTGCCGCCGGCCGTTTCTTGAATTAAAGCCATGACCCTATCCATTGCCTTCGGAGCCAAACTCGGAGAAATCTCGTTTTCAAAACCGACCGAAGCGCCGGTGCGCAAACCCAATTTTTGCGAGGTGAGCCTGATATTCGTCGGTTCGAAATTTGCCGATTCTATGATTATATTTTTGGTCTTTTTGTCTATTTCCGCCTTTTTCCCGCCCTTGATGCCGGCAATCGCAAGCGGCACTTTATCGTCGGCGATAACCAGCATGCCGCTATCGAGCTGGCATTCTTTATTATCCAGAGTAACGATACTCTCGCCGCTTTTTGCGCGCCTTACGATAATCCGGACGGGATTTACCCCCCACCAAAATTTTTGGTGGGGGGGTTTAATTTGTTCATGTCGAAAGCGTGCAAGGGCTGACCTGTTTCTAACATCACGTAATTTGCCGAATCGACAATGTTATTAATCGGCTTTTGGCCTACGGCCATCAATCTTTCCTGCATCCAGGAAGGAGAAGGGCCGACTTTAATATCCACCATTATGCCGGCAATGTATCTTTTGCATAAATCCGGATTCTGCACTTCGAGTTCCAAATATTTTTCCGCTCTTTCCTTCAAAATTTCCAATTTTGGCCGCGGAGCAACTTTTAGCGGCATATTAAAAAGCGCGGAAATTTCTTTTGCTATGCCCAAATGAGAAAAACAGTCATGGGCGCGATTAGGCAAAACATCGATATCAAATATAATATCCGGCGTTCCCGACGGCAAATTGATATTTTTAAACCCTTTTACTTCAAAAGAATGCATGGTTAAAACATCCGCCAGCTTTTCCGCCTCGGGAATTTTTTTCTCGAAAAAAGATTGCAGCCAATTGTATGAAAATTGCATGATAAATTTAGAATTGCCTGATAAATCTCAAATCGCCGGAATAAAACAAGCGAATATCGTTAATTTTGTATTTGAGCATCGCAAGCCTATCCAAGCTCAGCCCGAAGGCAAAACCTTGCCATAATAATGGATTCAGTTTTACATTTTTTAAAACTTGGGGGTGGGTCATTCCGGCGCCACCAAGCTCTAACCATTCACTATTTTTATTTATTCTGAAATCAACTTCTACCCCCGGTTCAACGAAAGGATAATAAGCCGGTATAAATCTAATTTCAACTTCTTTGTTCTTGAAAAGGCGTTTCAAAAAAATTTCCAAAGTTCCCTTAAGGTTCGCTAAGTTTGTTTTTTCTCCAAGCACCAAACCTTCCAATTGATAAAATTGAATATCGTGAGTAGCGTCCGTGGCTTCATAGCGAAAGCATCTGCCCGGCGCTACGATTCTCAAAGGCGGATTATTTTTTTCCATATAACGAATCTCCATCGGGGAAGTATGGGTCTGCAAAAGTAAATGACTCTCTAGAGGCTTCAGCCAAAAAGTATCCATTAAATCTCGGGCTGGATGATTTTTCGGCACATTAAGCGCGTCGAAATTATAATGTTCGGTTTCCAATTCCGGGCCCTCGACGACTTCAAAGCCCATTAATTCGAAAATATCCGTCACTTCTTTTGTAATTCGGCTTAGCGGATGAAGATGTCCTCGCGAAATCTTTTTCCCCGGAGCGGAAATATCTATCCAGCCGGTTTTATATCGAATCGCGGGCTTTTCTCCGAGCTCGCTCTTTTTCTCTTTAATTTTTTCTTCTATCTCCTTTTTCAAGGCATTGGCGGTGCTGCCCATAACTTTTCGCTCCGCTGCCGGCATATCTTTCAGACTTTTCAGAATGTTTGTAAGTCTGCCCTTTTTCCCCAGATAATCTATCTCAACCTTATGGACAGACTCAAAATCCGAGGCCTCTTCTAAGGCCTCAAATGCGTCTTTTCTGAGAGATTGGAAGATATCCATTGACTGTTCTTTCACCATATTTATTTTTTAATTTTAACAAATTTTCTGCCTTTACGCAATGACTTTTTGTCTTGTTTTTAGATGCCGGGGGAGGGGGTTGCGCGGAAATTAGAGCCGTGTTAGCATAAATTTCATGGAAGAAAAGGAAGAAAAAACGAGATTATACGAATTTGGCTATGTCTTAAAAGGAGATCTGGGGGAAGAAAAGGCGCTCGAGATAAGCGAACTTATTCGAAAAGCGCTCGAAGACGAACAAGGCATAATTATTAAGGAAAATAAACCCCAAAAACAAAATTTAGGCTACCCGATTAAAAATCACAAAATCGGCTATGCCGGTTTTCTGAAATTTATTTTTCCCGTTGGAAAAATCGTACCGTTTAAAAAAAATCTTGAAAAATTTGATTTACTGCGCTCAATGATAAGCCAAGCAAAACATGAGGGCGAACTGGCAAAGCGTTCCCTTAAAAGGAGGGTGATCCGCCAGTCAGTGAGCAAAGAAGCCCCATTAGGATCAGCAACAGAAGAGGCAAAACCAAAGATAGCCGCTTCGCCCGCGAAGCCCGCTTCGACGCGAGGCGAGCGAGGCGAACCTCTTCAGGTCGAAGAAATTGACAAAAAATTAGAAGAAATACTCGGTCAATGAATCCCGCTAGAAGTCTTTGCGCAGAAAAATTTTAATAAAATTTTTCTGTGCTGGAAACGAACGGGGATCATTCACTTCATAAATAAAGCTGTCTGAAATTGACTATTTTGGTCATATAAAGACAGACTTCTAACGGGATGAATCTAAATAAAGTTTTCATTATCGGAAATCTTACAAGAGATCCAGAATTGAAAGCTCTTCCTTCGGGAGTGTCCGTGACGTCATTCGGCGTAGCTACCAATCGCGTTTGGAAAGACAAAAGCGGACAGAAAAAAGAAGATGTCCAATTCCACAATATCGTTGTTTTTGGAAAACAGGCGGAAATAGTCAAACAATACCTTACAAAAGGCAGTTCCGTTTTAATTGAAGGAAGAATTCAAACCAGAAATTGGGATGCTAAAGACGGCACAAAACATTCCAAAACAGAGATAATATCCGAACGTCTGCAATTCGGACCGCGACGGTCAGGGATGCAAGAACCAACATCAAAAGGAGGAAATAAGCCCGCTCCCGCTCCCGAACCGTTAGAGACTATCGAATACCCGGAAGAAGAAGTAAATCCCGAAGATATACCGTTTTAAGGAATTTGCCCGCGATTTGGAATGAAGCGACAAATCGTGGTTGCAAAACCTTAACCCCGCCAAAGGCGGGGTTCTCAAAAAATATAATCGCTTCGCTCTTTATTTTTTGGAAATTATGGCAGAAAGAAACTGTTATTTTTGCACAAATAACGTAAGAACAATCGAATATACCGACGTTGAAACGCTGAAACGCTTCATAGATCCGCAAGCAAAAATTGTCGCGAGAAAAAGAAGCGATGTCTGCGCGAAACACCAGCGGAAACTCGCCAAAGCGATAAAACGCAGCCGCATCATGGGCCTCCTGCCTTTCGTCAGCCACTAAAAACTAGAGAATAGCCCCGACACCCGGACTACAAAGCGCTTCAGGGTTCATAGAAATTATAATCTGCGGGAAGTTGAACTCCCCGCAGATTTTATTAGGAACAGATTAATATTCTACAGGGAAGTTAGGAGAAAAAGTTTAGAAACTAAAAGTCAGGAAAATAGACGACACGATTTGTCCATATGGACAAATCGTGTCGGGCAGGAAGAATAATTCTTAATAGATTGGTAAATTTTACCTAAGTATTGCATTTACTCAAAGAAATGGATGAAATGGAAATATTCCAGGAATTATTACTCTAAGATTAAAATCGCACATTAAAAACCGCTAGGAGAAATCCCTAACGGTTTTTTTAATCCAGATTACATTTTGCCCTACTCCTCTTCGGCTGCCGCTTCTTTTATCTTTTTTATTATTTCGTCCATCAATTGCGGATTTTCTTTCAGGAATTGTTTCGCTTTTTCGTAGCCCGCGCCCAATTTCTGGGAATCGTAAGAATAAGTTGCGCCGGATTTTTTGATAACGCCTTTCTTTTCGCCAAAAGTCAGAATTTCGCCGGCTAAAGAGATTCCCTCGTTTGAAATCAGGTCAAATTCGGCAACTTTGAAAGGCGCGGCCACTTTGTTTTTCACCACTTTCGCCCGCACTCTGTTCCCGATAATCTCATCTCCTTTTTTGATTTGAGCGATCCTCCTTACTTCAATTCTCACTGACGAATAAAATTTCAAAGCTTTACCGCCTGTGGTTGTTTCGGGGTTGCCGAACATCACGCCAATCTGCATCCTGATTTGATTTATGAAAATAACGATTGTTTTTGACTTGGCGGTGATGGCAGTGAGTTTGCGCAAGGCTTGAGACATCAGCCGCGCCTGAAGCCCGATATGGTGAGCGCCCATTTCTCCTTCAATTTCCGCCTGCGGAGTCAAGGCCGCCACCGAGTCAATAACGATAACGTCAATTTTACTTGACCGCACCAAACTTTCGGTAATCTCAAGGGCTTGTTCGCCGGTATCAGGCTGGGAGATCAAAATATCATCAACTTTCACGCCGAGTTTTTTGGCATATTCCGGATCAAGAGCGTGTTCGGCATCAATAAAAGCGCAAAGTCCGCCCTTCTTCTGGGCCTGGGCAATGATTTGGAGGGCAAGCGTTGTTTTTCCCGATGCTTCCGGCCCGAAAATTTCAATTACTCTTCCTCGGGGAATCCCGCCTACGCCCAAAGCCAAATCCAAAGATAAAGAACCCGTGGGAATGACATCAACGTCAACTCTCGGCGCCTCGCCCAATTTCATAATCGAGCCCTCGCCATATCTTGATTTGATGCTTTGGATGGTTTCTTCGAGCTCATCCATTTTTTTACCTTTTTCGATTTTTTCGATTTTCTTCGTCATGTTTTAAAAGTTAAATTTTAATATTCTAACACTACTATAACCCAATAATCTTTGCAAACCCCGTTAGAAGTTCAGCGATGTCTTGAGGTTAAATAATATTTAGAAAGCGAATCCACCTCACGGTTTTGACTGTTAACTAAACTGTAGTTAAATTAAAAACTTCTAACGGGGCGAACAAAAAGGCGCTATCCGAAAACAGGATAGCGCCGATTTTTGAGTTCGTATTCATCATCAAAAATGCGCCCGCTCCTCAAATTTTACTCTAAAATCACTTCTCTTTTTTCTTTTTTGACACGGCCAAATTTGTCGGTCGCGGTCAGTTCAATAATATTATAACCTCTTGCTAAAAGCAACCCTTCGTTAAAAAATCCGTGCTCGTCTGTAAAAATTTGGCGGCCGTTCAGCGATAAAGAAGAAATATTTAACGCCTGACCTTTTACCGTAAGGTATGCGCCGCGGATAACTTCGCCCGACTGCGGCGATTCGATAACAATTTTCGGACCGAGCAAATATCCTCTTGCTTGGTACAAAAAATATCCTCCTAAAAATATCATAGTGAGGATAATTAAAACTAATTTTATATTAATCTTACTCATGCTCTCCGCTATCTTCTGCCGAAAAAGGCTTGATAAATACCTCTCGTGGCTTTCGCGCCTTCTCCCGGCCCAACCACCCCTCTTTCCTCGAGTATATCCAGCAAGCGCGCCGCCCGCGCGTATCCTATCTTCAAGCGCCGCTGCAGATAAGAAGACGATGCTTTCTGGGCTTGGATAATCAACTCCCGGGCTTCTTTATAAAGTTCGTCGTCCACGTCTTCCGAATTATCGTCAAAAAGGGAACCGTTCTCGACTTCAGGCGGCATAATTTCCAATTCTTCAGTATCGGCATCTTCGTATTCATCGGCCAAGTAATTTACCAAACGCTTAATCTCCTTGTCGGAAACAAAAGCGCCCTGGACTCTTCGCGGCTTTGCGACGTCACCGGCAAGATAAAGCATGTCGCCGTTGCCCAACAATTTCTCCGCGCCGGCCATATCCAAAACAGTTCGCGAGTCGACCTGTGTGGCAACCTGAAAAGCCATTCTGGAAGTAATATTCGCTTTAATAAGACCGGTCAATACTTCAACCGACGGCCTCTGCGTGGAAAGAACCAGATGAATGCCGACTGCGCGGGACATCTGGGCAAGCCTGACGATTGAAGCTTCAAATTCACGGGGATAGGTCGCCATTAGGTCCGCCAATTCGTCAATGATAACCACGATGTATGGCATCGGATCGTTCTCGCTTTTTCCGTCAGCCCCCGCTTCTGCAATTATTTGATGATAAACGCCGATATCGCGCGCCTTAGCTTTCAAAAGAACATCATAGCGCCGTTCCATTTCTTTCGTAAGCCACTTTAATACCGGAATTGCTTTTTTTGGCTCGGTTATCACCGGAGTCAATAAATGGGGCAATTCGTTGTAGCCCGTAAGCTCGACACGCTTCGGATCAATGAGTAAAAAGCGCAGAATTTCTGGAGAATTGCGAAAAAGAAGACTGCAAATTATTGCGTGAATGGCAACCGACTTGCCAGTACCGGTGGCGCCGGCGATCATGAGGTGAGGCATCTTAGAAAGATCCGCGTAAACCGGCTGGCCTTGAACATTGCGGCCGAGAGCCAAAAGCAAAGGGCGGTCCGACTTCAGAAACTCCTCTTGGGCAAAAAGATGGTGAAGCCCCACCAAAGATGCCGCGCTGTTCGGAACTTCTATGCCGACTAACGATTTTCCGGGAATGGGCGCCTCTATCCGGATCTGATGACCGCCCAGAGCAAGAGACAAATCATTTTGAAGAGCGGTGATGCGCGAAAGTTTAATTCCCTCCGCCGGCTTCAGGGTATATTGGGTAATCGAAGGGCCGATAGTAACTTCTCCCATTTCAACGCTGACGCCGAAATTCTGAAGCGTACGCTTGATGATATTGGCGTTGGCCTTGATGTCGCCACTCGAAGGTTTTCCACGGTCCCCCTCGAAAAGATCAAGAGGCGGAGAATGGAAATTACGAGAAGGCATTCTTTTGGGTTGCCGTAATGGGATATCTTCCTTATCATCTCTGTCTTCTATAATTTTTCTGTCTTGAGGCATCTCAATCGGGCTTTCGGGACGCAAACCTTTTTCTTTTTCACCAAGAGTATTTTTAAAATCGGTGAGTAGCTCTCTAAAAGAAGAAAGAATACTTTCTTTTCCCTCGCCCTCCGAAACCCCGGCGAGCGCCTCTTCCTCTTTTTTTTCTCTCCTAAATCTTAAGGGGATATTAAACATTATTAAAAGGCCGGTGACAAAAAGCACGAAAAACAAAACAAGGCTCGCCCAAAAATCGAAGAGTTTTAAAAACGGCCAAGCAAGCCAAAAGCCAATATGTCCTCCAGTTTTCCCGCCGAAAATAATATCAGCAAGACCCAATGTACTTAAAAGAAAAATAACGCCTCCGATTGCCGTCGTTAAAACAAGATTCTTCCTTAATGAAAGGAAAAAAATCGCGCTTCCCAGAAAAAAGAAAGCCGGCACCAAAAAGAATGCCGAGCCGAAAGCGAAATTTAAAGCTTTATAGGTTGAATTTCCCACAAGGCCGGCTTTCCCGAAAGCGGCCAAGGTGAAAAATACCGCCAAACCAAAAAAAATTATAGCCGAAATCGAATGTTTTGTTTCCGACTTCAAACCATCGTGCCAACGCTCATTATTTTGTTTTGTTTTTTTGTTGGATTTATTATTTTTCATCGAATCACACCATTATTATAGCTCGATATAGCTAAAAACAAAAATGCGAGGGTGTTTTACCCCCGCATGTATCTCATTATTTTTACTGGTTCTATGTTCCTGCTTATTCCGAAGATGGATTGGCGATTTTGCGCATTTTTTCAAAAACGCCATCGCCGTCCTTGTCCAGAATACGGTACCAACGGCCACCGTATTCGTAATCGATCATTCTGATCTTATCGGCAAAGAACTTCACATCCGCGGAATTCTCGGGAAAGCCGACTCTCCGAATGACAAAAGTATCATAACCGACCCGGCCTTCCTTAATATTCTTTTCCGCAAATTCTGATTTGGGGGCGTAATATTCAACTACTTTTATGTTTCCCCCTATTGAATATTTAATCTTGAAAAATTCAATGCGTTTCAACCCGCCTTCATCTTCCATTTTTGGGTCTTTAGGTACAACCCATTTGATATCCAATTTAGTGTGAAATTTGGCCGGTCCTTTATCAGAATAGCCGAAGGGCACGCTGAATGTTCCATTCTCCCACATCTCCACATTGACCTCGCCCATCTTGGCGATTTCAATATAAAGAGGTTTTTCCGGGGGCTTTTTGCGGTACTCTTTTACCTGCGCAACCGGCGGATCGTAGAGTACTTCCAGTATCTCTTGACGGAGGCTTTCATTGACGTAAATCTCATCTCCGTAAACCACCTCAACCAAAGTGCTGAAAATTTTGTCGGGGGTAAATTCCTTCAGCCCGTCGAGATTGTAATTTATCACGAACAGGTCAACGGCACCCTTACCTTTAGACTTAAAGCCACTCACTACAAAATCTTTTTCATAGCCTTCGAACTTGGCATCTGCATCGCTGAACTTCGCTTTGTATATTTCCAAATAGTCTACATTCGGATTTGCCGGAGTCTCCCCTCCAGGCACGATCTTATAGCCCTTAATAAGCCACCCGCGATAATGCTTCTTCCAGGTAAACTTATTGGGATCATCCTTATTAATTATCTTTTCGGCGAATTCCTTCTTTTTCACTATCGGGAATTCGCTTACCTGCTTTAAGATCCCTGCCTTTTTCGCGGATTCCACATAATCGGCCGCGAAAGTAAGCTTTTTCAGGTCATAAATCGGGTAAAGCAACCGAAGCGAGTAGGCCTTCCTGCCATAAGGCATCAGCTTGCCCAATATTTCTTTATTGGCAGGAGACTCACCAACGGCTTCCGCGAACTCATTATAGTTAATGAAATAATTAATCCGCTGAAGCACCCATTTCAGGTTTTTTTCCTCTCCTTCCAGTCCCGGCCTCAATCCTTTAAAGAAATCAATCTCCCGGGCCAGGTCATCGTGCTTATAACTAAGCATGACGTCAATGGATGCGAGTTGATCCTTTAGATATTTTGCGACATCTTCCAATGTCAGAATCTTGGTATAATCAATTTCCCAGATGCCCTTATCGGCATCGAACTTTCCCGCTAGAAAGCGATTGGCGTCTTCGCAAGCCGCTTTCGCCTGCTCTGCCGAATACCCCCATTCTTCCTTGGGATCTTGCGCCAAGTTCCGGCAAGAATTGACAAAGGGCATGGTACAGGAGATGTTTAAAACCGTTAAAGCGCCCAAAAAAATCATTAAGCAAAAAAGTTTAAGCTTTCCCATCCTATCCTCCTTCAATAGATTTAGACTTTAATATCAGGAAAGAGGAATTCTGCTCTAAGTTTTAAGCAGAATTCCTCTTCGGAATTTATTTCTGAATTCTGTTCCAATGGCCCAAAAAATTTAAAAATCTCGGGTCATTTTCTTTGAGAAGCCGTTCGATCATTTCGCGAACATACTTCTGCTGTTTGGATGGCATATCAAACCAGCCGCTATTACTGGGACACTTCACTAATCCGGCAAAATCCTCAATCTTAGACATCTTCTCTCCCATATCAGTCAGCTCGCCGGTTTTCTCCATGGCTTTTTCAGCCAACCTCTGGATTTTTCCAGCAGCTTCCTGCTCTGACAACCATTGTTTTGTCTGTACAGACGGAGGAATAGGTTTTCCGGTAACCGGATCAATCTTCTTAGAATCAAAAATGACACTTGGCTCGAACTCAAAAGCCATGACGATGCGCCAGACCGCAGCCGTGTCGCACCACTTCAGATTAACGCTGTTCCAGAAATGTTGGTCGGCGTAAAAAATCTGCATGAATTTCGGAATGAAATCTTTGAATGCCTGGTTTATTTCTTTAACCCGCTTCATGTTTTCTTCGTATTCTTCCCTTCTGAAATCCCGCAGATTTGTAAACCCACTGGGCCATATTCTGTTATAGGCCTCTCTAGCGTTATAGCCGAAATACGTATGCGCCGTATCGGCCACTACAGCTAAGTAAGGATGGGTAAAGTACATCATATCGTCGAAGATGTCCGTAGAGAGTGCAGTCCACATCTCCACATCGAAGTAGAAATCTATCGGCGTTCCCTGAAGATAAGGATTGCCGTGAGTGAATTCATGAGCCAGAATAAGCGACTGTGCCCGGATATAATCGTAAGCGTCGCCTAAAATATCGAGCCAGACAATGCTTTCCGAACCGGGAGTCCGCCAAGAATGAGTCAAACCCCATGCTTCCTTTAAAGGGCCGAATATGAAAATATTCGGGGTGAACTCGTTAGCCCCAACTTTAGGGATTCTCATAATATCTCTAACGGTAAATCCCTTAAGATCGGAAATCGGCTCATTTTGCTTTTTGGCGTAATCCGGGTCATTGAGCAGTTTTGTCTGATTTTCAATGACGCCGTTGACCAGATCCTTATGCACATTCATATCCCAAGTCAAGGAATCATGGAATCTCTTGAAAAGGTGGTCTTTAAGAGCCCTAAACTGCGCCCATCCCAAAATTCTTTGGGCCGCAACCCACTTTTCGTTCGAGATTTTCCCAAGCGCCCATTGGACCTTGTATTTCTCGTAAAGAGGAGAATATTCAGCCAAATTTTTCGGGCCTGTCGGAGAAATGTAAATAAACAATTTCTCCTTTGTGTCGCTCAGTAGATGCAGAGGATAGATTACAAACACCCTCTTCCCTGACACCTCTATCTCTGATGTGAGTTGGAGATAGTTGGAATTCTTATTAAGCCCCAACCACTCCGCAGCCTTGTCGATGTAAAGGCCGCCATTGTAAGAATAGAACATTTCCCGCATCTGGTAGAGCTTTTGAAGCTCAATCCTACGCTCATAAACCGGTTCGGGAAACTGTTGGAGGCCTAAAAGGTAATGAGGCCTGTCGGGAATCCGATACAATTCATTTTTTTCCTCATTAGTGAACATATCGCCTTTTGGCATTACCGGATTCAGGATATCGTTTTCAATCTCCGTCACTGTGACGGATTTATAAGGAATGCCTATTGCGGAAACCGCCTCCTGAACATCCGTTCCCTTTTCTGCTTCTGCCGCCTTGGCATAAAATCCGTTGCCGCTGGCAAAAAACAGGCAAAACAACAAAACTAAAAAACTGGAAATGCGCTTCTTCATTGTCTTTACCTCTCTTTCTTTTTTCAAAGAACAGGACAATCTTACTTACAAAAAACTCGACACCAAAATCTACCCGCTAGGGATAGAGTCGATGTCGAGTTTAGCTCAACTGCCCTTTCCTTTCTTCGGTTTCGCCCGCATGTCTATAGCCGGGGCAATACCATCTAAAAAGAGAGTAGCAACCGCTAAAAAATCTGTCAAGAGAATATGATACTTGACTTTTTTATAGACAAAAGGTAGAATTTCAGCAAAAGTTTTAAATAAAAGCTCATTGTCCCGCCGCTTCATAATAGTTCTTTTAAAATAAAGAAGTCGGGATCCCGACTTCACGTCGGGAAAAGGAGTAAAAACAATGGTGGTAATCGGAATACCGAAAGAGATTAAAAATCATGAATATCGGGTGGGACTAACCCCTAATGTGGTTAAAACTCTTGTTGTAAATTATCATATTGTAGTTCTAATAGAGAATGGAGCGGGACTTGGAAGCGGTTTTTCTGATGGCGATTTCGAGCGAGCAGGTGCTTTAGTCACTAATCGCCAAGATGTCTGGCGGAACTCAGGCATGGTCATCAAGGTAAAAGAGCCGCTTGCCGAAGAATATCCATTCCTAAGTGAAAACTTAATTCTTTTCGCCTTTTTCCATTTCCCGGCGAATATGTCACTTAAAAAAATTATTCTGGAGAAAAAAATCAGAACTCTGCCTTATGAAAACATCCAGCTTCCTGACGGCTCCCGGCCGATTTTAAAAGCAATGAGTGAAGTCGCAGCGGAAATTTCCGTTGACGCCGCCGCGCATTACTTAAGAAGAGAAAACGGCGGAAAAGGCATATTGCTAAAAAATGCCGCAGCAATAGTTATAGGCTGCAAAGGGTCTTTAGGTAAAACAGCTTTTAGGCTTTTAAGAGAGAGGGGAAGTTGCGCCATCGGTTTTGATAAAAATGAAGAATTAATACCGGTCAGTTCCGGCTTTATGGAATTCGGATCGGGACTATTAGAAAAAAGAATTACTTCTGTCGAACAACGCATTAAAAAAATTATTCCCTTCACCGACCTCATCATTTGCGCCGCGGCCGCGAAAGGAGAGGGTGCGCCAAAATTGATAACTCGCGAAATGGTGAAGTCAATGCAGCAGGGTTCGGTTATTGTGGACCCTTCCATTGACGAAGGTGGATGCGCTGAAACATCCCGGCCGACCACGCATGATAATCCTGTTTTCGTCGAAGAAGGCGTAATCCATTACTGCGTCGCCAATATGCCCGGCGCGGTTCCCAGGAGTTCAACACCGACTCTCGTGGAAAAAACGCTTCCGTATATCCTGGAAGTTGCCAATAAAGGCTGGGAAAAGGCCTTGGAAGAAAATCCGGTTTTGGCCCAAGCGGCAAAAATCGAATAGATAAAATATAAAAAACCCGTTGAGAAATCAACGGGTTTTTATTGCGCAGGAAAACAAATTTTGAAATCAGATGCCGAACAATTTTTCGGCGTTTTTTGTTGTCGCCGCTGAAACTTCTTCAAAGCTTAATCCTTTTATCTCGGCGATTTTTTCGGCGACGTATTTTACATAAAGCGGTTCGTTTCTTTTGCCGCGATAAGGTTCGGGCGAAATTAAAGGCGCATCGGTTTCAATCATAATTTTTTCAAGCGGAATGGCTTTTATGACTTTATCGTAATCCCTGGCATAAGTAATAATGCCGGTAAAAGAAATTAAAAATCCCAATTTCAAAAATTCTTCCGCCTGGGAAAAGCGGCCGACAAAACAATGGACTACGCCCGAAAGTCCCGGATTTTTTTCTTTTTCTTTTTTTAAAATTTCCATAATTTCCGGATAAGCCCTGCGGGAATGGATAATCACCGGTTTGTCATTTTTTTTTGCCAAATCAAGATGCTTCAAAAATACTTCTTTTTGTTTTTCGCGCGCCTCGGGATTATTATGAATTCCGTAATACTCCAAACCGCATTCGCCTATCGCGACGACTTTCGGCCCAGATATTAATTTTCTCAATTGCGAGAAAAATTTTTCATCGCCCTTTCCCGCTTCTTGAGGATGAAGCCCGCAAGCGGCAAAAATGAAATCGCGGCTTTTCGCAATTTCAATGGTTTTTCTTGTCTTTTCCAAGTCCGCACTGCAACCAATGGTAATCATTTTCGTCACGCCGCCTTCATAAGCGCGCTTAATTACCTCATCTCTGTCCGAATCAAAATCTTGAAAATCCAAATGGCAATGGGTATCTATTAGCATAAAATTATCTGCTAACAATTATTATTTTATCCGACTTTCGATTTTACACAAAACACAAAGACGCCCTTTGCGGGCGTCTGTATTTTTAACTTATTTATTAGGATTCCTTTTCTTCAACCAAAGTAGGGCTTTCGGGAAGCTTCTTAAGTTCCTCTTTTTCATCTTTAGCCTCCTTATCATCAACAAGCTCGCATTCTTCAACCGATATCGCTATAGCAAATTTAAGCTTCACAACCTTTTCCGCCAGATAATCGTCTCCGACAATGCTCTGCACGTCGAATTTTTTAATAATGCATGTTTTGTCATGAAGCTCTTTCGGATCCATGCCAAGTCTCTGGCACACCAAATCCGCAATTTTCTCGTCAAGATTACCGATTCTCAATTTTCCAATGAACAAATAACCGCTCTGATGGTCTCTGCCTATCCTGCAAAAAACTTCTTTCTGGATTATCTCCATAATATCCGCCCTCCATTAAATTTTTCAAGCTTCTATCTCGCTAAAAGAATAACAAAATTATTCTTTTCTTACAAACAGCGGTTCGGGCATTTTGTTGGATTTGACCGTCGATTTGATGATGGCCGAAGTCGCCGGCATAATCGGATTGAGCATCCGACCAATGGTATAGAGGTCAATAACCAGCTCTTTAACAATTTTAATAGCCGCTTCTTTGTCGGTTTTGATTAATTTGAACGGCTCTGTTGTTTGAATTTTACCGTCTAATTCGCCAATCTTTCGCCAAATAATATCGGCTGCTTTATTAATTTCATAATTAGCCAAGGCTTCGATAAAGTTTTCGGGGATAGACTTCTCGGGCAACTCCGGGCAAACTTCAAGGTAGCTCGCGGCCATCTTCATAATTCTACTTACCAGATTTCCCAAGCCGTTCGCCAAATTAGCGTTATACGCAGTTTTAAATTTTTCCTCGGTGATGTCCCCGTCTTCGGCTGTCAAAATTTCGCGGGACAAATAATAACGCACCGCGTCAGTACCGTACCGCGCGATAAGGTCAAACGGATCAATGACATTACCCAAAGATTTGGACATTTTTTTGCCATCAACCGTAAGGTGACCGTGCACAAGAATATTTTTCGGCAATTCAATGCCAGCCGAAATAAGCATCGCCGGCAAAATCAAAGCATGGAAGCGCAAAATGTCCTTGCCGATTACCTGAACGTCGGCAGGCCAATATTTTTTAAATTTTGATTCATCTTTTGAGCCGTAGCCGAGAGCGGAAATGTAATTTGTTAAGGCGTCGGCCCAGACATACATCGTTTGCGATTTGTCGCCCGGCACCGGAATGCCCCAAGGAATATCTTTTGCCGGCCTTGAAAAACTAACATCTTCTAATCCTACGGCAATCATCCCGAGCACTTCGTTTTTTCTCGATTCGGGAATAATATTCAACCTTCCGGAAGTTATGGCGCTTTTAATCTTTTCCTGATATGCCGATAATTTAAAGAAATAATTTTCCTCATTTATCTCTTCCGGTTCCTGATTATGAATCGCGCACTTTCCGTTGACTAAATCTTTTTTTGTAATAAACGCTTCGCATCCAACGCAATAAAGACCTTTATAATTAGCCTTATAAATATCTCCTTTGGCGGCGAGTTTTTTCCAAAGCGCCTCGGCGCCGGGCCAGTGGCGGGCTTTATCCGAGGTTCTGATAAAATCATCGTTTGAAATATTTAATTCCTTGACCAGCTTTTTGTAATTCTCAACGATTTCATCGACAAAATCTTCCGGCTCTTTATTCTGAAGTGCTGCCGCTTTAGCAACTTTTGCGCCGTGTTCATCGGTGCCCGTCAAAAAAAAGACGTCTTTTCCTAGAAGCCTTTGGTATCGCGCTATTATATCCGCCTGCGTCTTTTCGAGAGCATGACCCAAATGAGGCGCCGCGTTTACATAATCAATAGCAGTTGTAACGTAGAATTTTTCCATAAATTAATGAGCGAAACGAATATAATTTATGAGAACCCCCTCTTTTAACCCCAAAATTTTAATCTAATGTCAATTTCAGTAATTATTTTTGGTTTTTACATATAGCTATAAAAAGAATATTTGGGTGTAAAAGAGGGGGTTGGGAAAAATATAATCGCTAACGCTTCTTATTTTTCCTTTAAATTAGAGACTGCTTCTTGGCGGAAACATCGTTTAGAAATTCAATGACAACGGCAGTTACGGGAACGGCTAAAATAATGCCCCAGAGCCCGCCAAGCGTCCCGCCGATAATCATGGCAAGTATTACCAAAATGGAAGGTACGCCGATTATCTGCCTCATTACAACCGGATAAATAAGATGGCTTTCAAATTGATGGATAATAATATACAAAACGATAACTACCAATGCCAGGGAAGGGCTCTGAAGAAAAGCGATACCGACAGCCGGCAAAGCCGATAAAATTGAACCGAAGAGGGGAATCAATGAGAATACGGCCGTCAGTATTGCGAGCATCAACGCGTACTTGATGCCCAAAATCGTCAAACCAAGAAAAACTAAAACGCCCAACAAAACTCCAAGCAAAATCTGGCCCTGAAGCCAACGTCCTATTTTGTACTGGGAACGAAGCCAGAGATCAAGAATATAATTTTCATATTTAGCCGGCACAACTATCCTTAGGAACTTTTCGATGCCGTGCTCTTGAACCGACAAATAAAAGGAAACTACCACAATCAAAATTAAAGAAAAAGCTCCTCCGAAAACGGTAGCGGCAGTTTCAAAAAATCCGGAAGTAAAATTTTCAATCGTGCCCTGCAAACCGACAAAGAGCTGTACCAACGCTCCGGAAAGGGCTTCCGGCAAATTTGGCACCAAACCGAATAAGGTTTGAATTTGAGATTTCGCGACCAATCCGGAAGAAATGTTATTTACAAAATCAAGAAACTCCGAAAAGAGAGTAGGAATAATCAGGTAAAAAACCATACTCAGCAAACCGATGGCGCCAACGTAAATACCTATAACCGATAAAACCCGGGGGATATGATGACGCTTGCCCCAGTGGGCAACCGGTTCAATGGCAGAAGCGATTACCACGGCGAACAGGAATATAGCCAAAATGTGACGCAAAAGATAAAGAAAAACCACCAACAATGCCAAAAGAAAGACGCGGATAATTGTGCCGGTAGTAATCTCAATTTTAAAGTTATCTTTTTTATCGGGACTCATATTTTATCGAATATTTTTTTATACAGCTGCTCTTGATTTTTTATATTTCCGTGTCGGCCAATCGCCACCAGATTGCTTTTTCCCGACCTGAAAATATCGGTTTCTATCTTAAGAATATCACTTTTAGAAACTTTTCCAATCTTTTCTAAAATATCCTCGGGCTGAAGAATCTCTTCTAACAACAACTCCTGCTCCGCATAAAACATGGCGACTTCGTCCGAAGATTCAAGGCTCAAGGCGAAACGACCGCGCGTAAAACTTTTAGCGTCTTTTAACTCTCTTTCGGAAACCCCGACTCTCTTTATATTTTTGATAATTTCAACAACTTTTTCCAGAACTTTTCCGAGTTTTTCGTGAGGCACGCCGGCTTTGATGGCCAAATACCCGACATCGGTGTACTGTTCGCCGCTCGAACCGACATAATAGGCGAGGCCGAGTTTTTCTCTGATTTCCATCCATAAACGGCTGGAAAGATTACCCCCAAAAATAGTGGACAACAGGCCCAACGCGTATTTCTTTTCGTCAAACATATTGTAAGCGCGAAGTGCCATCGCAAAATGCATCTGGTCTGTCTGCTTTTCAATCAGTTTAATCTGCGGGGCTTTTTGGACATCGCCGACTTTTTTTTTCGGTCTGATTTTTCCTCGCGGCATTTTTCTGAACGCTTTCTCTAACTTCACAAAAGCATCTTTTGCGCCGATATTTCCCGCTACCGCGACAACCGCATTCGAACCGAAATAATAAGCCTTTAGATAATTTACGATTTGGTCGCGCTTTATTTTTCCGATGCTCTCTTCGGTTCCGATGATATCGCGGCCGAGAGGCGTGTCGCCGTATAAAACATTTTCCAGAATGTCCGCGGCTCTCGCGTATGGCATGTCTTCCCGCATATTTTTTTCCTGGAAAATAACGCCGCGCTCTTTCTCAATTTCTTCTTTCTTAAAAATGGGTTCAAGTAAAATATCGGAAACTATATCCAAAGCGATGTCGAACTCCGAAAAAGCCGATTTAACCCAAAAACCCGTAAATTCCTTTGAAGTAAAAGCGTTGTATACGGCGCCGATTTTATCCAATGTACGCGAAATTTGACCGGGTGTCGGCCGGCTTTTAGTTCCTTTAAAAAACAAATGTTCCAAGAAATGGGAGATGCCGCCGATATCCTTATCTTCATATCGCGAACCCGTGCCCACTAAAACCAAAAGCGTAACCGCTTCGGTGTTTTCCATCGGCACCACAATCGCCCTAAGACCATTTTTGAAAACTTTTCTCTCGTATTTCATAAATTAAATCTAACATGAAAATCTTGAAAAACAAAAAGCGGGCCGAAGGCCCGCCATCCAAAAAGAAAAAATGGCTTATTAAATTTTATTTTTCGTTTTACGCCCACTTCTCTTTAAGTTCAATCTTAACTTCATATTCCATGAACGCCCCGCCTTCAGTTGATTTCTTGCTATCCTCGTTCAAAATTTTCATAATCTCGGCGTATTTAGTCATAAGTTTACATATTCTCCTTAAGTCGTTTTTATCGGAAAGCGATAAAATATGTTTCATTTTTAATTCTCCTTTTTCAAAGAATTTTGGACAAAAGCCCTTATTTCAATCTTTTGAGAAGATAGCAGTTAAGATCTTTTATGTCAACTCTTTCCTGTTTTCCAGTGTCGCGGTCGCGGATGGTGACGGTATTATTTTCCAAGGTATCAAAATCAACAGTGACGCACCATGGAGTGCCGATTTCATCCTGGGAATAATAACGCTTGCCAATATTACCCCTATCGTCCCAAGCTACATTAAACTCTTTACGCAAATCATTATAAATCCCTCTCGCCTTTTCCACTAGTTGCGGTTTATTTGCCAAAAGCGGAAAAACCGCGGCCTTATACGGTGCCAGTTTTGGATGCAGTTTTAAAATTACGCGGTCGCCATCTTCGGCATAAGCATCTATTAAAAAGAAAAGCATTGCCCTATCCACCCCACCGGAAGTCTCTATCACAAATGGAATATATCTTTCTTTTATCTCTTCGTCAAAATAACTCAGGTCCTGTTTCGAATATTTTGTGTGCTGGGACAAATCCCAATCTCCCCTATCATGAATACCCTCCATTTCTTTCCATCCGCCAAAAGGAGTGTTGTATTCAATATCCCAAGCGTCTTTGGCATAGTGGGCCCTTTCATCTGTCTCATGCTTTCTAAATCTCAAATTTTCTTTTTTCATTCCCAAATTTTTGTACCAATCCATTCTTTGCAATTTCCAATATTCAAACCATTTCTTTTCTTCTTTTTCGTCCGGTTTTACGTAAAATTGCAATTCCATTTGTTCAAATTCCCTGGAGCGATAAGTAAAATTTCCGGGCGTAATTTCATTGCGGAAAGCTCTGCCGATTTGAGCTATGCCAAATGGGATTTTTAAGCGCGAGGAATTAAGAACATTTTTAAAATTAACATGAACGCCCTGGGTAATTTCTCCGCGAAGGTAAGTTGTCGTTGATTCATCCTCAACTGCGCCGACAAAAGTTTTCATCATCAAATTAAATTTTTTCGGCTCGGTTAAATCGCCGGCGCACTCGGGACATTTTTTCTCCCGCAAATCTTCGGTTCTAAATCTTTTATGACATTTTTTACATTCAACAAGTAAATCGGCGAAACCGGCCGTAAGATGACCAGATGCTTCCCAAACTTTTGGATTCATTAAAATCGCGGCGCTCACTCCAACAACATCCTCCCTATTTCTAACCATTGTTTTCCACCATTCATCTTTAAGATTAAATTTTAGCTCGCTTCCCAAGGGGCCGTAATCCCACGTGCCAGCCAAGCCGCCGTAAATTTCCGAACCGGGATAAATAAAACCCCGCCTCTTTGCCAATGAAACAATTTTGTCCAATTTTGATTCCATTTTTTTATTGCTTCACAAAAGATTCATTATATTGAAACTGCGGATCGGTATCAAGAAAAGTGGTAAGTGCCGGTTTTACGTCGTGGAAAAAGATGCCGGTAAACGTATCTTTGCCGCCGACTGCGGCTTCGGAAACCAAAACCGGCTGGTTTCCCGTTTGAGAAGCGCTGGGCATAAAAGAAATTTGAAACGCCAATTCCTGCGCTGGCGCAATAATCCCCGCTACCGGCAGAAACTGTTCCCGCCTGCCAGACTATCTGCCCCGTCGACTGGTCATAAGAAATATTGGCATTTTCCGGATTAATCACGCCCAGCCACTTAACATATGAAGGCAAAAAGGCGCTGACAGTGGCATCCGAAACATTATTTGAAGTATTGGTCAATGACCAAACAACCGTATATGTCGTTTCCTTTCCGACTTTTGGCGGCAATGGTCCGCTATTTTTAAACGGGCCCGAATAATACAATCCCCGACGGCTAAGCTGGAATAAAGTGGCGATTTTTATTTCTTTAGTCAGATGATTTGTGACTTGTATGCGTCCTTGATCTTGGGTCACCCTTTCGCCGCTTATTTTTATATCTATGGAAATCACCGGATTACCTTGCTTAATAACGCTATTCGAAAGAGAATCGAGAACGGAAAATTTAAACAACGCTTCGCCCGTAGCTAACGGATCGATTTCCGCCAAATCGGGATAACTTGATTGATTCCAAACCAAGACTTGGTCAAAACCTCTGTAAAATCCTTTAGTGGCGGAAATTGTGTGCTGATCAATTATCGGGCTGTTTAGCTTCGCCTCAATAACGGCATTATAAATTTTATCGGGCAGCGTATTTTGCCAATTGATAGCCAAGTTTAAATCGCTACCGGCAGACGCGATTGTTTCTCCCGATTTATCGTTAACCTTAACTTCCATGCTCAAAAACGGTTTTTTAAGGGTGATATTCTGAACCGCAATTCCGTAAGGGATAACCTCTCCGTTTTCATCGAGCGGGCCGGCCGAAGCATGAAAAACAAGATTCATTTGGTCCTGTCCTTCAAGCGTACCTGTAATTTTAATAGTACGTCCTTTATTTGGCTCAAGATCGCCAAAACGCCAAATGTTGTCGCCCGAAGTCGGCTTTAAATCCGAATCACTGATATTGAAAACCTGATGGATAATCCATTTTCAGCGTCAAATCTTTTATTATGGTTTGGGCATTTGAGATAATCTTTATCTCCGCAGTAATCTCTTCTCCCGAGTTTGATTCTGTCGGGCAGATTAATGGATACCTCCACCGGAGATTGCAACAAATGGACAGACTGCTCCGCCGTCTTTGCCAAAATGGCGTTTGAACCTTGAGGGCGATACTCAAGCGTGAATTTAAAAACTTGGTCGGTATCTTTTTCTCCGAAAAGATATGCGCCTATCGCTTCGGTAACGGTTTGACCGGCCCCAATCTGACCGATAGACCGGCGTTCGGAAAAAGCTTTCGTGCCGCTGACGGCGCCGGAAATCGGCCGGGCGCCCTCGGGATAATCAATAATCAAGTCGGCTAATTCCAGATTGGTTTTATTTTTATTCGTGATTGCGACTTGCCAATTTCCCGACTCACCGCCTTTAATACTTGTCGGGCCTCCCAGGCTTATATCAATATTACTGGATGATACTACGGACATCCCTCCTGCTAAAAAATAAGCGACAATTCCCGCAATCGCCAAAGAAACCACAACCACGGCGGCGATAACAAGTTTTTTAACGAGGGTTGATTTTGGCTGTTCCGGAAAGGACAAGCGGCCTTCTTCCGGAGAAGCTTCCTCCCAATATGTTTTGGCTTTCTGGGAAGTTGGAGTAAGAGGCGAACGTATTTCTCTTTCCCTGAAAGTTTCCCCTTTTCTATAAAGCCGTTTTTTTAATCTCTCTATCTCGTCGTTATCCATGATAATTTTACTAGCGAACGAAGTGAATTTTATAAAATTATCACCCCCTCTTTTAACACCGACCAGAATATATACAACATTGAAGTTTGCATAAAAGTTTGCATCATAGAATATCTTTAATATTAACCTTAAAATGGTCGGGTGTAAAAGATGGGGGTTAAGAAAAATATAGTCGCTTCCCTGCCTGCCGGCAGGCAGGGCTCATTATTTTTCTAAAGCTGACTTTCTTCGATGGCTTTGTTGATTGTGGATACCATCAAAGATTCTTTTTTTTGAGCCTCTTCAAGCGGCATATTCAGCCATTTATCTTGTTCGGCCACATATCCCAAATGGGAAAGAATTTTCAACTGCGTCAGCAGTTCGAAAGCCTGCAATATTTTTTTGTCATCCGAATCTTTGGCTTGCTCCAAAAAAATAAAAGATTTTTTAACCTCCTCCCAAAGGACGGCATCAGATTCCTGGCCTCGCACCATCCGATTGATTAAATCGGCAATCCGGAAAGCCGCGGCCAATTTTTCGGGATTCGCGCGAATTTGCGACCAGCTGTTTAATTCTTCGGCATCAACGATTCGCCAAGAATCTTCCCTCGTCATTACGAGCCCCAATCTCGCATGGACGAAAATATCGAGACTATAGCGAAGTTTGGATTTGAGATAACGCACGCCTTGCGCCGCCGCGTCTATCCGGCCGAATTCAGCCGTCAAAATACTGAAACGGCGGTCCGCTTCGCCGACATCATTTTTTCCGAGAATGATCCCCTCGGTTTGATAAATATGATAAGACACTTTAAATATTTTTTATTTTGAAATTTTTAAAATAATTTTTAATCAGGAAACTTTTAACTTTTTCAAAAATATACTCATGCCCTGCGTCATTCGGATGTACTCCATCGGCAAGCAGTTTGGTATAATTAATTTTCTTCCATTCTTCAAAAAGCCCGATTATTTTAATATTATTTTCCTCTGCTAATTCGTTAAGAAGTTTGTTGAATTCGGCGATCTTTTTATTATTGTAATAAAATCTACTATCCCACGGGACGGGCTGAGTAAATTTTTCATCAACTGGTTCAATCTCCAAAAAAGCTATTTCATCCGAAAATCTCTTCGCGCGCTTAATTATGTCCCTGATATTCCTTCTGAATTCGTTCATATCTAAAATAGCTGTATCATTTCCGCCTATAGAAAAAATAAGTATTTCTTCAGTAGTTCCCCACACCATTCTTTTTTCCACTTCAAACTCAAATCTTTCCAGAATGCTTCTAGTAGTATCATCAGTTATACCAAGAGGATAAACCATATAATAAAAACCGTGGTGAGGAAATTTAGGGGCTGAAACCATTAAAGCATCAAAATATTGTTTGAGTCTTGTAGCCCAACCGCCTCGGCTGTCCCAAAATCCCTGCACGCAGCTATCTCCAAAAACAAAAATATTTTTTTCTTTGTTATTTTTTATCATCATCCTAAGTTTTTCTTGTACTCATTTTAAATAATGAATTAAGGGCGCTGGGTAATTCTATTACACCGTCGCTGCTATCGAAATGCCCTTTATTGTGTTCGATAATAATTTCTGCGCCTAATTTTTCTTTAAAAATATTTTTATCTTCAATCGGCACATAAGGATCACTATCGGAAAAAATAGCAACAAAATTATTCGTGGTCTTTTTTACTTCTTCAAAATTTATAGGCGTTTCTAACCAAGGTTTGGCGATATTTCTCGATTCTTCCTCATTTAGTGGGTCTTCCTTAAAAGAATACTCGCTCAAATTAAACCATCCTGATACGAATATCGCGCCGCCAACTTTTTTATTCATTACTTTTTCCAAATAGCGTAAAATCGCTTGGCAACCTATGCTATGCCCAACAAAATAAGTATTTTCATCCGGTTCGCCGACTAAATTTGAGAGAAAATCTACCCATTCATTAATTTTCGGTTCATCCGTATTCGGCATTGCCGGAACAAAAACTTCAAAGCCGTTTTTTTCTAATTCTTTTTTGAGCCATGGATACCATCCTTCTTCCGGATGTTTCCCCCAGCCGTGAATTATAAAAACGCGTTTCATAGATTAAATATCACGATATATCATGCGTTAATAACGCGGCCATTTCACGATCGGATTTGCCAAATCTTCTAAAAATTTTTCTTCATCAAAATCTACGCTGAAAACTTTTTTCAGTAAAATCTTTGCCACTATCGCGTTCCCGTATCTGTTATAATGTATGGGATCTATTTCTCCCTTCTTTAACTCCGACATCCTTATTTTCTTCTGCAATAAGCGTATAAGATCTCTTTATCAACTCTTTTGGGAAAATATTGAACAAATCAACAAAAATAAAATTTTTATTCCCGTTAAAATATTCCGCGACTTCTTGGTCTACTTTGGTATAATCAATAACTCTTTTTATTTAAATCATCTCGCAATGACGGGATATTATTGGTAAAAACTACTTTTATGTTCTTTTCCAGGGCTTTTTCAATTATTGTTTTAGTATTTTTCTCGATAATTTCTTTGTCTATATTGTGATAAGGGTCATTTTTGCCCACGTTTAAAAAAATCAAGTTTGGATTTTTGTCCAAAACCCAAAAATCAAATCTTTCCAGTAAATCTGCGGAAAAGGCGCCATTGAGCCCAATATTCATCGTCTGTAAATCCCAGTACGCCTTTTTGTAAACACCCATACTCTCTTCCAAGGTGTCTTTCAAAACATATCTGATTATTTCTCCCCAATTCGGAAAACAATACTCCGCGCTGGTCGTCGAAGCCCCGTAATAAGCGATTAAAAATAGTTTATCCTGCTCTATCTGCTTTTTGATATCTTCGAAAAAGTTCATAATTTGACCTTAAAATTCAATTCTCCCGCTTTGACTTCGTATCCATCTTCAATGTTGGCGCGGACCACGATGGATTTCGCGCTAATCGCCTTTTTCAGATTCTTTTGCATATTTAATCAAAAATTCTTTTCCTTTCACATCGACGGCAACGTAAAAAATCAGCATTTCATTGGGCTTACGGCCTTCTTTTTTGCGGATATCCTGAAATTGACGGATTAAATCCCGCAAAATTCCTTCTTCTTTCAATTCTTCAGTGATCATCGGTGTTAATTTTTATTTCATCTTTAAATTCTTGTCGAAAACGATCTTTTTGAAATTCGCCTCTCCTCGTCAATCTAATAATCTCTTGCCCAGTTTTCAATTTTAGGATTTTTGATTTTGGTAGCCATTTCCGACAACGGCTGTCTCACTTTTATCCCCGCTCTTGCCCTTACCTCCAATGCTCTGGGAAACGTCATCTCTCACGCTTCTCCATTTTCTTTAAAAGCTGTTTTTCTTTTACCGTCAGGATTTTTGGACCGTCGGGAAATTCTCCAAATGAATGCTTTTCTTTTTCCCGCCCGTTTCCCGGTAAACCGTTTCTGAAACAAAAGGCATAAACGGCGCAAGTAATTTTGCTGTGTCCATAATCACTTGGCCCAAAACCGCATTTATTTCTTTGGCTTCTCGGGAACCGGAATTTTTCAGTTATTTCCGCGCATGCGGCGAATATACCAATGAGAGATATCTTCAATTACAAAATCTTCTATCAACCGCGCCGCTGAAACGATATCGTAATTATCGAGTAATTTGGGAACTTCTAAGGCAATTTGATTAAATTTCGCCAGCAGCCATTTATTGATAACCAATTTGGGTCCGCCAGCTGGCGGATTGATTTTAAAATTTTTACCCGCGTACATTTTCCAATAGGAAAAGCAATTCCAAAAAATCAAAATAAATCTTCGCAAAGCCGCCTGGACATCCTCCTCTTTAAATAATTTTTCGTCCCACGGCTGATTGATGGTATAAAAATACCAGCGCACCGCATCGGCGCCGTATTTGTTCATCAATTCTCCTGGCACCACCACGTTGCCGCGCGATTTTGACATTTTTTGCCCCTCGGCGTCCAAAACCAAACCCAAAGAAAGCACGTTTTTATAAGGCGCTTTTCGTCCCAACAAAATCGCAACCGCAAGCAGCGTATAAAACCACCCTCTTGTCTGGTCAATCGCTTCACAAATATAGTCCGCCGGATAGAGTAAATTTTTTTTAGGGATAGAAAATGGAAAGTGATTTTGGGCGAACGGCATCGAACCGGAATCAAACCAAACATCACAAACATCTTTAATGCGAATCATGTCGCCGCCGCATTTGTCGCATTTCAATATGATTTTATCTATATATGGCCGGTGAAAATCCAAAACAAAATTCTTGTCATGAGGCAAAGGCGTAAAATCCAGTTTCATAACTTCGGCTGTTTTAATAAAATCGTCTTTTTTCCCCTTTAGTCGCCACCGCTTCCTCGTTAGTCATTCCTTTTGCTCCCGCAGTTAACATCCAAATCGGATATTCATGGCTGACAATCAAAATGTTTTTACCTTTGTACTTATTTTCTATTTCATACAAAAACTGCGTGATGCGATTTTTCAATTCGGTTAAATTTTCGCCTTGAGGCGGGGTTTTGGTGAATTTTTCCAGAAGCGAAGAAAAATATTTGTGATATTCGGCGCGGGATTTTCCGTCGAAAATTCCCGTATTTATTTCGCGCAATCGTTCGTCAAAAACAACATCCTTTTCTGGAATGCCCAAAGTTTCAGCCGCCAACAGCGCCGTTTCCTTTGTTCTCAAAAAATCGGAGGAGAAAATCAAATCTATTTTTTGCTTCTTTCAATTTTTGGGCCGCTTTCAAAACTTCTTTTTTGCCTTTTGGAGTCAGTTTGTAATGATTTGTTTCGATATTTGAATTATTGATATTTTTCTGATTGGCTTCCGAAAATCCATGCCTCATCAAAAAATAATTGTTTCCCGATTTCACGGTTTTTTTCTTCAACTCTTCTCTTGAGCCGATAACTTCGTAACGCTTGCAATCAGGACATCGCCATATCGGAAGCGGCGTTCCCCAATAACGCTCGCGCGAAATCGCCCAATCCCGCAACTCGTTCAGCCATTCGCCGAAACGGCCGTCTTTCAAATAATCCGGGTGCCAGTGAATTTTTTTATTTTCCTTAATCATCTGCTGTTTTACGCCTGTTGTCTTCAGCCACCAGGAAGTTTTGGCATAATACATCAAAGGACTGTCGCAGCGCCAGCAAAAAGGATAATCATGCTCGTAGCTTTCGGTTTTATAAAGAAGATTTCTTTGGCGCAAATCTTCGACAATCAACGGGTCGGCGTCTTTGATAAACATTCCGTTCCATTTGTAATTCGGCGTCAGCATTTTTCCTTCTTCGTCGACAAGACTTAAAACCGGGAGATTATTCGCTTTGCCCAGTTTCATATCGTCTTCGCCGAAAGCCGGAGCAATATGGACAATACCCGTGCCGTCGTCAGCGGAAACAAAATCCGCGGCATAAATTTTATAAGCCCCTCGACTTGGTCTGGGTTAAGCGCTCCGCGAGTATAAGGGGTCATACTCTCTGCCGATTAAATCAGTTCCCGGTTTTTCTTCGCCAATCCTGTATTCACCATCGATAACGGAAAGGCGATTTTTCGCCAAAATCAAGCGCTCGTCCGTCTTTTTCGATTATGGTATACGTTATTTTGGGATTTATCGCCAAAGCAACATTGGACGGCAATGTCCAGGGCGTAGTTGTCCAAACCAAAAAATAAGTATTCGGTCTTCCTTTCACGGGAAATTTTATATAAACGGAATCTTCTTTTATTTTGCGATAACCCTGGCTGACCTCGTGCGAAGAAAGAGCGGTTCCGCAACGCGGACACCAAGGAACGATTTTATAATCCTCGTAAAGCAATTTTCGCTTGTCGATCTCTTTGAAAATCCACCAAAGAGTTTCGATGTAATCGTTCGTCATTGTCGCGTAAGCGTTTTTCATATCCAGCCAGTAAGCCATCCGGTATGTCAGTATTTTCCCACTCATTCCTGTAACGCCAAACGCTTTCCTTGCATTTCTCTATAAATTTTTCAATGCCATATTCCTCAATTTCTTTTTTATTTTTTAAACCAAGTTCTTTTTCAACCTGGATTTCTACGGGCAAACCGTGGGTGTCCCAGCCGGCTTTTCGCTTGCAATAAAATCCCCGCATTGCTTTATAGCGCAAAACAATATCTTTAAAAACACGCGCTTCCATGCTGTGAATGCCTGGCTGGCCGTTGGCCGTCGGCGGGCCTTCGTAAAAAACGAATTTCTTTTTCGCCCTTCCTCTGCTCAACGGATTTTTCAAAAATCTTGTTCTTTTTCCAGAACTCCAAAATCTTCTCTTCCCGCTCGGGAAAACTTAATTTTTCCTCCTTTCCTTGCATATAATGTTAATAGTACTTAATTTAACAGCCCTTTCAACCCCGCCCTAATTTTGCGAAATATTGCTACGGTGGCGCACTCGCTTCGCTCGGCCTATTTCGGCTCTGCGCCATGAGAACAACTCGGCCTTTTTAGATTTGTTAAACCTTTATTGAAACATCTACGGCAAAATTAGAGCGGGGTTCTCAAAAATTATAGTCGGTCGCATAAAAGCGACTTTCTTAATTTTTGGAAAATTAAAAAGTCCGTTCAAGTTTTTCAAACGGACTTTCTCTCAACTGGGGAGTTCCTTTTCTTCCGAGTTTTTAGTGGTTCTCTCTATTATTGCGTTTCTTATTTCTTCCTGCGCCTTCTCGCCTTCTTCACGAACCACGGTAAAAAATTCCTCTTCCAAAATCTTTAAAATCTGCCTGGCTTCTTCCACTATTTTAATCCGTTCTACAGAAATCCTTTTTGACTCTTTTATTAACTCCTGAAGTTTTTCCTCGTATTCTTCCGGATTACCGTCGGCTCCGGCATAAACTCTGTTTTCTAAAAATAATTTTGTATTTCTTTTTATCAATTCTTTTTTTCGTTCAACCAATTCTCTGGCTTTCTGAATATTTTCCATTTTTACCGCCTTATTTTTGGATTTTTCAAAAGACCTTTTCATTTTCAGGTTATCACCTTTATTAATTCTCGCAACTAGAATACCTTTTTTGTTTTTCCTTTCGCGCGCATTGTGATAATCTTGAAATAATGGATTTAATAAAAACGATTATCAGTTTTGCACTCCATCTCGACAAACACTTGGGCGCGATTATTCAAATATACGGGGCTTGGACTTATTCGCTTCTTTTTCTGATTATTTTCTGCGAAACCGGACTGGTTGTAATTCCGTTTCTGCCGGGCGATTCCATCCTTTTTGCCGCCGGCGCTTTCGCGGCCGTCGGCTCTTTCAATGTAGTTTGGCTTTTCATTATTTTGGCTCTCGCGGCTGTTTTGGGCGACACTGTAAATTATTGGCTAGGCCGTTTTGTCGGCCCGAAAATATTCTCACAGAAGAAAATCTCCGTTTTTTAAATAAGAAATATCTGGAGCGCACCCATCAATTTTATGAAAAACACGGCGGAAAAACGATTATTATCGCCCGCTTCATTCCTATTATCCGCACTTTCGCGCCGTTTGTCGCGGGCATCGGACAAATGAGTTATTGGCGTTTCATCAGCTACAATATTATTGGCGGCATAACCTGGCCGGCGCTTTTCATTTTCGGCGGATATTATTTCGGAAATATTCCGCTAATCAAACAAAATTTTTCTTTGGTTATTTTCGCTATCATTATCATTTCAATCCTGCCCGCTATTATTGAATTTCTGCGGGGCATCCGACAAAAAAACAACTCGGAGGCTTAGTTTCCAAACGAGATTTAAAAATAAAAAATCCGTTGCGATGTGCCAACGGATTATAATGCAAACTTAAAATAAAAGGTTTTACGTTTTTGTTAAAATGCCTAGTTTTTCAAACCAGTATTTCCATACCGGCTCCATTTTTAATGTTCTAATCTCCTCCGTAGTATGCCATCCGATAGACTTAGATGCTTCCGGATTATTTTGCGCCTTCCCTTCAACTTCGCATTTATACATATACCAATAGTGAGATTGGATTCCTACTCTGCACCAATTCCATTCAACTTCTTCTTCAAAAAGCAAGGAATAGCTTTCAATTTTTAAGCCGCTCTCTTCTTTTACTTTGCGGAAAAGTGCTTCTTCGGGAGTTTCTCCTTCGTCAATATGACCGGCAATTCCGGCAAAGCCGAATGGCTCCATGTCGCGGTCAATCAATAAATATTTTCCGGCGACTTCAATCACCGCCCCGACAGCAAAATGCATTTGTACGCCTTTTGAATTTTGTATTTGCTTGGGTTTACTGCCCATAGTTACCTCCTTAGGAGTTTTAATCTAAAACCAGAGTAGCGTATATAGTGCTACCTGTCAACTTCAAATTATAAAAACCCCTCCTTACATCTTCTCCGGAGCGGAAATGCCCATCAAGGACCATCTGACGAAAAAATAAATTGGAGACTTAGTTTCCAAACGACATTTAAAAATAAAAAAACCCTCGCTAAAAACCAAGGGGCAAAAAATTCAAGGGACCAAGGATTCCCAAGAAAAAAGGAATCCAGGGTCCCAAGTTGCTACTTGCGGACGAAAGCAAACACGTAGTCGCGACACCACTCAGCGGCAAACCAGCACAAGTACAGGCGGCGTTGCGAGGACCAGCCGTAGAGAACAAGCACGAAAGGAAGACAGTCCGGGTCCTCCTGCCAGGGTTCGTGCAGAAAAATGATCGGTCGTTCTCTTTGCTTCTCAGGAAACTGCTCCCCGAAAAACAAGGCGTCTTCATAAGAAGGTCGTTCAAATCCGCGCCTGCGCGCTTTCTTAATCGCTTCCTCCGAAGATATGTCTCGGCCGAAATCAACGAGTTCAATCGTAACCTTACCGCCAGCCCTTGATCTCATCGGGAAGTTCCTACCGGTTACATAATTATTGACCCAGTCATATTTCCCCGCTTTGACCACTTCTTCTGTGGTACGGTTTTCACCGACCATAAGACGAAAAATATTTTTCGCCCGTTGTTCAACTTCAGCAAGCGCGTCCTCAATCTTGCCAATCGTTAATTCGTCACCTTCGGTTGCAAGGCTATGGATTGCCTCGTCCGAAACCCCGCGCTCGCGAAGAGCCTTAATAATGAATCCATCAGCAAAACTCGCAAGCCACCCTGCCCCAGAAACAACCAAACTTACATTCTTCTTTCCCATAACGTTCCTCCTTTCGGTTATGACTCGTCCCTCATTCTGCCCTATGCCAGAACCCCTGACTCATCATTGCATCGCAAATACGTCACGCAAATCCACAAATTTAATAAAGGTACTTAATTTGATTACAAAGATACACCCAAAAATATTTTTGTCAAGTAATATAGGGTAATTTTCCGCTACATCTTCTCCGGAGCGGAAATACCCATCAATGATAGACTTCTCTCTAAAATTTTTCTGGCAATGGAAACCAAGACAAGGCGGGATTTTTTCAGTTCCTCCGTTTCGGCAGTCAAAACCGGAACATTTTCGTAAAAATCCGTAAAAACCTGCGCGAATTCGTATGCGTAAGTCGTTAAGCGATGAACTTGATAATCTTTGGCGATGTCTTCAACAACTTCCGGAAATTGGATGAGTTTTAAAATTAAATTTCTCTCTTTTGAATTTTGAATTTTTCCGCTGAAGACGAATCCGCCTCGGACGGAGACTTTTGACTTTCTTATTATCGAACACGCCCGGGCATGGGCATACTGGACATAATAAACCGGATTCTTTTTGGAACGCTCCTTCGCCAAATCCAAATCAAAATCCAAATGCGTATCCAACGACCGCATTAGAAAGAAAAACCTTGCAGCGTCCAGGCCAACATCTTTAATCAATTCTTCCAAGGTCACGAACACGCCTTTTCTTTTTTGCATTTTCAGCTCTTCGCCGCCTTTTATCAAGCGCACCATCTGGACCAAAAGATAAACTATTTTTTCTGTATCAATTCCCAAAGCCGCCAAAGCGCCTTTTACTCTGGCAATGGCGCCGTAATGGTCAGCGCCGAATATATTGATAACTTTGTCGTTCTTTCTCTTAATCAACCTGTCCAAATGATAATATATGTCCGGCACAAAATAAGTCGGCTCGCCCGTGCTTCTTATAATCACCTTGTCTTCACTATCGCCGTATTGCGTTGATTTAAACCACAAAGCGCCGTCTTTTTCATACGTCACGTCTGCTTTCTTTAGTTTTTCAATGATTTCTTTTACCTTACCCGATGAATAAACTTTTTCCTCCTCAAAAAATAAATCAAATTTTATTTTGGCGACATTTTTTCAAAAATTTTTCGTTTTCTTTTTGAATCAATCCTGCGATATAAAATCCCGCCTTCGCTGAAGCTTCGGCGAGCAAACTCGCCTCTTTTACTTCCTTGAACGTTTTTAATTTCTTTTTTACTTCCGGCTTTTCCAAAATTTTCAAAAGCTGTTCGTGCTTGTATTCTTCCCCCTGCCCCAATGCTGTTTTTCCAAGAGATTGAATTTGTACCGACTCGATTTTGCGTTATTGACGTAAAATTCCCTCGAAACTTTATGGCCGTAAAATTCCAAAATATTAGCCAAAACGTCGCCATAAAAACCGCTTCTGGCATGACCCAAATGAACCGGCCCGGTCGGGTTGGCATCAAGATAATCGAGGGAAATTTTTTCCCGCCCTTGGCGGGTAAACTTTTTGTCTAGATTCTTTAATCCTTCTTCTAGACCTTTTTCCGAAAGCCAAAAATTCAAAAAGCCCAGACCGGCGACTTCAATTTTTGAAACATAGCGGCTGATTTTTGACGAAGCCGAAATTTTCTCTTTAAATTCTTCGGCAATCTCTCTTGGATTCTTGCCTATTCTTGAAGCCAAAGCAATCACGGCAAAGCCATAATCTCCGAAAACGGGATTCTCGTTCCGGATAACAGAAATTTCGGGATAAGCAATATCCGGATAAAGAGCTTTAAGCGCCTTTTCTAATTTCGTCTCGACAAAATATCTCTTATCATAACCTCAATAATAGCGGAAAAATGGGAAAAATAAACCCCTACACTCATGCATGAGTGTCGCGGGTGAAAATCCTCCCTTTCGGGGGAGGATTTTTTTATATGGCATCCTGCGCCTTACCTTGCTGTTCTTTGTATGCCTTTTCCAATTCTTCGGCATATGTTTTAAAAGCCGCAAAGCATTCTTCGGGATTTTGAAATATTCTTTCCGGAGACACGCGAAACGGCATAAATGGACTGATGTTTCCCGGGAAAATCGCCCATGTCTGTTTGCCCAATCCGGAAGCAGTGGCGGTTTCATCGACTGTCCCGATTGTGAGAACCATCTTAACATAGTAAGCCAGACAGACATCCACTTGCGGTATAAACCACTCGGTATCCCTATAACCGGTTTGCGTATGACGAACCATTACCTCGGTATCGTCATCTGCTTTTTCAAGTTCCTGCCGCTCCACTATCCCCGTTTCTATCGTCATGGGATCGAAAACGACAGAACATTTCCGCAGATCTTCAATAAGCTTAATGACCTTTTTCAGCTCATTGACTTTTATATGACTAAGAGGCATTTGGGCGTAAACAACAGGTCTCCACGGTTCGGAAAGCAAAAATAGTAAGGTTTCTGGCGGCTGTCTTACCGGCATAACGAAAAATCTGATATCGTTATCCGAAAGAAGCCTATATGCTTTCGTGACATTTACTTCTTCGTTCTGCCAAAGATAAACATCTTTTTCATTTAGATTCTCGCCCTTCCACTGCTCTTTTTCATTCAAGCGCCTTAAAATATCGTTTGCATTATCGATAAAACAAACGAACATGTCGGGCTCAAAACCGCTTTTTATCAAATTCTGGATAAAAATTTCGTTATAAACCGGAATATAAACGTTTCCTTTCCACCACGGAAACCGGGTATGCAGATTAATTAAAATGATATCATTTTCTTCCAAATCTTTTTGAAGATGAGATAGAATAAGCTGATGGACGCCCGCCTGGGCGAGAGTCATAGCCAGCTTATTGATGTACAAAATAGTTTTCTGCGGTAATTTCTCGCGAGCGTATTTCCAAGCCCATTCCGGAATCATATCGCCGACATTATACATTTTGACTTTCACATTTTTCTGAGCGCACAGATCTAAAAAAGAAGGAAAAAATATTTCCTTTCTGCCACAACTGGAAATTCCCGTTGTAATCACAAGCTTTCCCGCCATTTTTCGTCTCCTTGCCCCGTCCGTAGCTTTATGCGTAAGAGGGCTTTTTCCTGGTTTTCAAAAATCTTCTAAAACAAATTTAGCAGAAGTAGAAAAAAACGGCAAGTGACTATCTTCGGCATTCAATGTCGAATAATTGGAAATTTAAAAGCCCGTTCGCCAGCTGGCGAACGGGCCTGTAGTCACAATTTAAACGTCTCCGTTTGCTCCAATTTTTTGATCTTCATAACGAGCTATTAACTTTTCGCCAATTTCTTTATGGCATTGCCTCAAAATTCGGCAAAACTTTTTCCATTTAGGCACATAATATCTGCAGAAAGCAAAAAGAATATAATTCAAATCGCCGTCTACTTTAACACCCACATCTTTCATTTTCTGAATAATCTCTTTCTTTGATCCTTCATCCTTTAAAGTATCTTTAGGCCATAATGGTCTGATGAATTCTTTGTGCCTTCTGGTAATTTCATCTGCACACTCTTTTAATTCCCCGCGGAAATTTTTGAAATTATTATAAGAGGGCAGAACATACAGTTTGCAAAATTCAAAAAGAATATCTTTTAAATTTTCATCCGGCCTCACGCCTTTTATTACCATCAGCGCGATAACGGGATTAAATTGCGGTCTGCTTTCCTGTTTAATATACGGCATGATTATTTTTCTCCTTTAATCCTTGTCCTTGATGATTTTACCGCAATATTTACAAGTCTCGACGGTATCAACCGGACTACTGACAACTCCTTCGGGAAACGGACATTCGCAATAAGAAATATTCTCTATTTTGCCGCCGGCTGATGGATAAGTTTTCTCGCTTGGAACATACGGCATATTATTTTCCTCCTTCTCTAAAGTTTCGGAGGACAAGCCTCCTTTGAATCGTTTTAGAATTTTTTCTACAATTTCGTAAACTTTTTGGTGAATCTCGTCTATGGATAAAACCCGACCGTTTTCATAGCACTCAACGACCGCGAAATCTTTCGGGAATAACTCGGCGATTTTAAGATAAGTCTGTTCGGCTCGCTCTAAATGTTTTATATCCGCTTCGTGAATATCGCGTTTTATTCCACCGACATATTCGCGAGCTCCTTTTTTATCAACAAATCCCTGGGCGATTTCGGCCGGCATATGAAGAATAATTGAGATGGCCGGACGCGGAATTCCCATTATTTCGTATTCAAACCGATAAACCCACTTCAAAAACTTCATCAGTTCTTTCCGGTCAGTAATCTTGGCTCCCTGATGTCCCATATTGGAGCCGACATACCTGTTAGATACGACAATTTTACCTGCCTTTAAAGCTTCCGTGATTTTTAAACCGACATCAAAACGGTCAAGGGCGTAAAAAACAGACGCCTTGTAAGGACCTACGTCTTCCCATCCGCCGTATTTGCCATTTAAATATTGTTCAACGAAAAAAGCGGACGGCTTGCCGTACTGGGGAAAATCAAAAGTCGCGATCGGATATCCTTCTTCTCCCAGTCTTTTAATCAGCAATTTAAACTGTTCGGTTTTTCCCGAACCGTCAGTGCCTTCAAGAACGATAAATGGATTTGTTTGGCTATTTCCCATCTTTTTACCTCTTTATCATAGCCGATTTTTATTTTTCTCTCAAAAAACATGCTTTTCCTATTTTTAGCAAAAAACCATATTAAATGCAAGAACAAAAATGCAGGCCCAGTTTCTAGGACCTGCATTAAATTTAAATTTACTGTTCGTTAAGGGCCGAAATAAACCATCTCCTTGAAATTCGCCACATGATCTCTCTGCGCTTGATCTCCCCATAAAATAAACCAAATCTCGGCATAACGTCCACTTTTGCATTGCGAAACAAAAGAACGAATGTCTTGAATAAATTTCCGCACCACTGAGTCGGAAATTAAATCCTCTTTTTTGTAATGGATATGAAGCGTAATATCATCCAATTTGTGAAAAATTGCCTCAAATTTTTCCGCTTTCAGACAAGGGCCTTCCTTAAGTTCCTTTATCAATTTTTGGACCCTGCCGCCGACTTTTTCCAGCTCTCTAAAAAACTTTTGACAGAATTCCAATTCAGCTTCCGAACGATTTTCCACATCAAGCGGTTTCAAGAGTTCGGCGTTTTTCATACAGCGGTCAAATAGTTCCTGCCCGCCGTTCCGTATCCAGGCCATTCTGAAAATCTTCCTAATTTCTTCAGGCACATTCGGCTGCTTCAACCATTTTTCGGCAATTTCCGGAGTAAAGCTGGAATCCGTATATTCGCGGAAAAGTTTAAGGATGCCCTCTTTCTCGTCTTGAGAAACATAAAGACTTACTTCTATATCGTCTTCGAGTTTCCCCGTATAAGCGGAGATTAAAAAACGAAATGCCTCAATAGCTTCTTCATCTTTATCTTGAAAATCGCAGGCATATCTCTGCCACTGCCTCATCCACAATCTGATTATTTCCAATTTTGTCTGGATTAAAGTTGGATAATTAATCAAATCGCTACAATTTATCGACCTTCTGCCTAAATTTTCTGGGAATTGCCAATAAACATCTTTAAAATAGTCGCAATTTTTGGAGTAGGCGCGCATAGCAGCATGGCCATAATCACGATCAGTTTCTCCGGCAATCTCCGTTTTCTATTTCTGAATATTCATTGTAAATCATGTTTATCAATTTTGTTGCCACGTCGTCATTATGTTTTTTTGTTTCCGCCATCATAAAAATTTCTTGCAAAACTTTGAGTCGTTCTTCTGGCGACATTCTGCCGAAAAGATAATCTGCCAACAAACTAGGACACTTTCCTTTCCCTTCTTCCTTCTCTTCCATAAACTCCTCCTTTTGCGTCCACAGACGCGAGTAGATTCTCTCTCCGCGCACGGAAAGAGCCCGGCTTAGAAAATCCGCAGATTTTCCGCCAGAATTTTCGGGTTTTTCCCGACGTAAAGCCGGGATCCCGACTTCTTTATTTTAAAAGAACTACAATGAAGCGTCGGGACAAAAAATAAAACCCGCTATTTGTATAGCAGGCTTTGTAATTTTCGTCAAGAAAAAATTTTAATCCTTGATTTCAATTCCTCCCGATTTCGCCTTACGAAATCGAGGACTCTCGATTCTGACAAAGCCAGAATCGGAACATGCTTAATCTTTAATCTCTATCCCCATACTCCGCGCGGTGCCCATTATAATTTTCTTGCGCCGCATCGATATCGTTGGCGTTCAAATCTTCCATTTTTCGTTCGGCAATTTCACGAATTTTGGCCTTTGATATTTTTCCGACTTTGGAAGTTAAAGGGTTGCTTGCGCCCTTTTCGATGCCGGCTGCTTTGCGCAATAAATCCGATGCTGGCGGGGTTTTCAGTTTAAACTGATAAGTGCGGTCTTCATAAACCGTGATTTCAACGGGAATAATATCATCTCCCATCTCCTTTGTAGCTTCATTGAATCTCGAAACGAACTCGCCAATATTGAGGCCGTGCTGGCCCAAAGCCGGCCCGACCGGAGGGGCGGGATTCGCTTTTCCGGCGGGAATCTGAAGTTTTATTATTGTTTTAATCTTCTTTGCCATGCCAAAATTATATAAACGTTAGTGAATAATAATTTTTTACGAAAAATATAGTCGCTATCGCTCCTTATTTTTCTAAATCTTTTTCACCTGCAAAAAGTCCAATTCAACCGGCGTCTCCCGGCCGAATATTGAAACCAGAACCTTTATCTTTCCGCGCTCTTCGTCAATTGCGTGTACTTTTCCTTCGAAATCCTTAAATGGTCCGTCAAAAATTCTGGCCGTATCGCCGACTCGCGATATCGAACTTGTATTTCGGCTCTTTGGCTCCCATCCGCTGAAACAACATATCCACCTCTTCTTTCTGGAGAGGTATGGGCGTAGTGCCCGAACCGACGAAACCAGTAACTCTAGGAGTGTTTCGCACGATATACCAGGAGTCGTCGGCGACTATCATTTCAACGAGAACATAGCCGGGATAAACTTTTTCTTCCACCGTTCTCCGCTTTCCTCCTTTAATACGGATTTTCTTTTCGGTAGGAACCAAGACGTTAAAAATCTTGTCTTCCATTCCCAAAGATTCGATGCGCTGCTTCAAATTGCGCGCAACCGCATCTTCGTAACCGGCGTAGGTATGCACCGCGTACCAATTTCTCCCGAATTCCGATGTTTGTTTTGCCATTTTTGCCTGCAAGCGTCAGCGAGTAGTCGCAAAAATGAGCACCCCGCTCAAATTTTGCCACCCCCTCACGCTATAAATTAAACCTTTAATAAAATAATAAATTTTTGCTCTCGCAGACCGCGGGAAGCGAATAGCTTCATCCTTTTTGGGCGCAGCGGTCTGCCATTAATTTATCCCGCAAAATTTGTGCGGGGTCGCCCACCTTAGAAATTAAACCTTAAAAATAAAAGTGTCTAACAAATATTTGAAAATCGCGTCGAAAAATCCCAAAAAAAGCGAGATAGCAAACGAAATGCCTATTACGAGGAGCGTAAAACGGATGGTCGTTTTTCTGGTCGGCCAATTAACGTGCTTTAATTCAACTTTTGTTTCCTTCAGATAATTAACTAATTTTCCTGTAAGCGACATATAAATAATTAGTATAATCTTATCTTTCCTTAATCTAAAAAGCCCCCTTCCCGGGTCTTTTTTTAATACTAGCTTATCCCCGAGAGCGAGTCAAGCCCGTTAGAGGAGCTCTTTTTGTTGAATTCGAAACGCTTCTCGGCGTCGCGCTTTATTTCGGCAAAATCTCACCCTTTTCGTAAATAACTTTGTGGCCGCCTTCTTCTTTCAGTTCCTTTTTCTCCTGCTCAAATTTCCAAGCTTGGAATTTTAATTCGTCATTAAAAAGCTCCGCACCTTCGGCTGGGCCGTATTTTGAAACGTAGTAATCTTTTTCCGCTCTATTGGCCTCATCACTCGCCTCAGACCAACCCATGCCTTTTTTTAAAAATTTTCTTGTGACTAACTCGCTCAATGCAAGCCCTTCAAAAAATCTTTCCGGCACATCGCGGTCAATATAAATTACTTTTCCGTTTTCATAAACGTCTACCAGCGTACCTATCAATCTTTCGCTATGGTCAATAATATACTGCCTCCCCTCAAAAGCTACCTCCGGCACCGTTCGCATCTCAATTTGAAAAACGTTGTTCGAAACTTCTTGCGATTCTTCCTCCGCCTTGATTATCTTGCTCTTTCTCGAATTAGGGGAAGAATGCCGGCGGGTAATGGTTAAAACGAGAGATCTCCTCTTCTTCAAGCGTTTGCACTCCTTTGTCTTTTCCGTAAACTTTTTCATAAAATTCAAGCTCTTTTTTCTGCGCTTCATTATGGGAATACACATAGCTATGCCCCTTCAAAAGGTATTTTCTTTCTTCGATTTCGTGTACCGCAATTCCCTCGTGGAATTTCTCCGGGACATCCTTATCCACCAAAATAGTTTTGGTAGCCAGATCTAAATCTCCGCCGCCATCAACTCTTTTCGAAGCGTCTATTTGATATTTTTCTCCTTCGTATTCGAATTCTTCATGATTATTTAATAATACAACGTAAAAAATCTTTTGAAAATACAAATTGAATGGAAAACAAGATATGATAGTATTTAGAAAATGGCACTTATCGAGAATCGAAAAGCATATCACGACTACGAAATCCTCGAGAAGTTCGAGGCGGGCTTGGAATTGAAAGGATTCGAAGTAAAAGCCCTGAAAAACGGACGCGGGTCCCTTGTCGGAAGCCGAGTCATCATCCGGGGCGGCGAGGCTTATGTTGTCGGTATAGACATTCCACCCTACCAAGCCGCAAACACGCCAAGTGATTACGACTCCCTGCGCACCCGCCGATTACTCCTCAGCAAGAAAGAAATCTCGTATTTAGGCGGTAAAAGCCAGCAGCAAGGCTTGACTTTGATACCCCTTGCGATGTATATTAAAAAAGGTTTTTTAAAGCTTTCTTTCGGAGTTTGCCGCGGACTTAAAAAATACGACAAGCGCGAGCGAATGAAAGAAAGAGAAGCGAAGAGAAAAATTGAAAGAGAATTGAAAACAGAGTAGCCCTTCGATAAGACTCGAGGGCAAAATTTTCAAAGAAAATTTTGGGGATGAAAGGCTTCGAAGGGAGTCAAAATGCGTTATTCGCAGGCAGAGGATGATCGGTTACCTCTTTAAAATCCGTTCAACAAATGTAAATGCAGTGAATCAACCTGCTTACGCTTTTGCTTAAAATTTAAGCAAAAGCCGTCTCTCTTTTGATGCACGATAGAAAGACCGAGACGTCATTATCGGGCTAGACTCTATAAACCTTCGATATAGAGCGACTAAAAAGAAGGAAAAATTTTGCGTTTTTCTTTCGGTTCTAACCGCAATCTTATTCAACCGAAACAAGCTTGTAGACGATAATGCATTTAACTTCTTGACGCGAGTTCAAATCTCGCCATCTCCAAAGTGAATTCGCCCAAAAATCTGGCGCCATGCGGTGCCAGATTTTTGGTTGCGAAACCTTTGCCCCGCACACAGTTTGCCATATTGTTTTTACAAAAATTATTGCAATATCACTAAGTAAGAATTTCTTTCGCAAGCCGCGCGTGCCGAATAGGCACATCCCTTAAGGGCGAAGCGGCTTGCCGGTGAAAAATCTCGCAAACTGCTGTGCTGGGGCTACTTTTTCACGAATAGCTGGAGCGAGATTTGAAGACCGCAGCCCCGCCGCAGGCGGGGCGAGGGGCGGCCTGCGAGCCCAAAAATCAAGGAGTGAAGCGACTATGATTTTTGAGGACTTGTAGGCAAATCTCGCAAAATTTGTACGGGGCTACATATGACGAAACAATCACTTTATTCGGTATTCTTGCGTAAAATCATAAATCCGCTAAAATAAAAACATCTGATTAAAAAAGTACGCATCAACAATCAAATAGCGGTTTCGCCCTTAAGGGTGATAGATGAAGAAGGAAATAATCTGGGAGTTCTTGAAATTGCGGCCGCGCTCCAAATGGCAAAAGATAAAGGACTTGATCTGATAGAAATATCCCCGACTGCGAATCCTCCGATTGCCAAGATAATGGATTACGGAAAATATCAGTACAAAGAGAAAAAGAAAGCGCAGGAAGCCTCAAAAAAAGCGCGCGAAGTCGAAACAAAAAGCATCCGGCTCAAACTGGGCACATCCCAACACGACCTGGAAGTAAAAGCAAAACAAGCTTCGGAGTTCTTAAAAGAAGGCCATCGGATAAAAGTTGATCTCATTTTAAGAGGTCAGGCGAAATTTCTTGATAGAAATTTTTTAAAGCCGAGAATTGAACGCATCTTGCCTTTAATAACGGAAAATTGTAAAGTGGTTGAAGGCCCAAAATCCGGCCCGACAGGCATCAACATCATCATAGAAAGAATTAAATAAGGGCTAAAAGGAGGGCAACCCACGCCCTAATTTTACAAGATAGAACAACGGCGAGGCGTTTCGCGCTAAAAGCCTGCCTGCCGGCAGGCAGGGATGCGCTATTCGCGCCCGCACCTCGCGAGATTAAAATAGGTTCTTTAGTTCAATAAATGACAATTTTGATTTTAACGGTAAAATTAGAGCGGGGTGCTCATTTTTATAATTCGCTCCGCTCATAATAAAAATGGCAAAGACCAACAAAGCATTATTAAAGCGCGTAAAAATAACGCGCAAAGGAAAAGTATTAATCCGTAAAGGCGGCTTAATTCATTTTCGGGCGAAGAAAAAAAGGAAAAAAGAGCTTGCCTCGAAAAAATGGAGGGAACTTAAAATCAGCAGAAAACAATTAAAACAACTATTGCCTTATATTCGCTAAAATATATGACCCCGAACCATCCGCCTTCGGCGGAGCTACGGGGCAAGCAAGAGTAAAAATTTATGACGCGAGTTAAAAGAGGAATAATATCGCTAAAACACCGGCGGAAAATCTTAAAACAAACGAAAGGTTATAAGTGGGGCCGGAAATCGAAAGAACGCTTTGCAAAAGAAGCGCTTCTTCACGCCGGCGTCCACAGATTCCAGGACCTCCGAAAGAAAAAAAGAAATTTCAGAAAATTGTGGCAGATAAAAATCAACGCCGCCAGCCGCCAGCACGGAATGTCTTACAGTGTTTTCATACACAAATTAAACCGCGCCAAAATCGGCCTGAATAGGAAAGTTCTTTCCGAGCTTGCCGAAAATCACCCTGAAGTTTTTGAAGAGATTGTAAAAAAAGTAAAGTAAAAACCCGACAAGGAATTGTCGGGTTTTTTTATTTTTTCAAAATTAACGATATACAATCACAAGGGTTAAAAGAAGATTCGGGCAACCGATGTCAGGCACGAAAGTTATTTTTTGGTCAACGTGCATAATTTCGGCATTTGAGTGTTTGGACTCCCACTCGGCCAGCTTTCTATTCATTTCAAAGATTAAAATGTGTTCGATGTTCGATTTTGCGTAACAACATCTCAACTTTCATAATTTTCCTCCTTTTCAAATAATTTTTGAGTTTATTTTGAATGGAAGAACGGCAGAAATGGCACAATAATAGAGTGAGAATAAAAGTAATAATACCTCGCCAAGGCGCAATTTGATCGCATCTTTCTTTTCTTTTTTAGTATTTACGAATAGGTTCACATACCGCCATTTTAATTCCTCCTTTGTTTTTTAAACTTTCAGTTCAAAACAAAAATAGCACACTTCTATGCTATTTGCAACTCCTTAAGAAGATTAGGGTTTTTACCGCCGCTTGAACGCCAATGTAATCAGAAAAAATGCGTACTTGAAAGCACTACCGCGGGTCCCGGCGAAATTGAAAATATTTTTGCCGACAAAAATACCAACGCCGGCGCAGACAAATCCCAATAAACTGCTCCAAAACGCGTACTGGCGGAAACTCCGGCTGATATTTTTCGCCGCCGCGGCCGGGATAACGACAAGCCCACCCATCAGCATAGTTCCAACCACTTTTACTCCCAAGGCCACGACTATCGCAACGAGCAAAAGAAAAATAAAATTCAATTTGCGCACTTTTATGCCGGAGGAAACCGCCAAATCTTCGGAAATAATTCCCATCAGCATTTTTTCCGCGATTTTTATCATTATGGCGAACACTCCGATTGCGGCGGCCACGGCAAAAATTCCGTCCCAAATTCCGACGCGGGAAATGTCTCCAAAAAGGGCTTCATACAATTCCAATTGAGGAGTCAAAAGAATGCCTGCGGCCAAGCTAGTCGCGAAAAAAATCCCGACCAGAGTTTCAACCGGCAAATCCGTGCGTTGTTCCAATTTCCAAACAAGAACCATTGCGACAAACAGCAAAACGAACGCTCCTAAAAACGGATTTATACCGAAAAGAAAGGCGAGACCGATGCCGGGTAAAGCCACATGAGTCATTGCGTCTCCAACCAGAGCCATTCTTTTTAAAATCAAAAACGCGCCCAAAAATCCGCTGGCCGCTCCAACGGCGATTCCCACAATCAAACTCATTATAAATTGTGAATCCGCAAACATAATTTAAAATTTATTTTCGTGCTCGTGATGATGCCTATAAATCGCCTTTTCGCCGCCGTAAAGCTCTTTTAAAACGTCTGCCCCTATCACCGTGTGCGGCTCGCCGACGCAGAGAGCCTTGCGATTAAGACATAAAACGTTTGTAGCCCATCTATGGACAACGCTTAAATCATGGGATATCAAAAGCATCGTAAAATTTTCTTCTTTGTTCAGTTTTTTAATACGTTCATAAATTATCTCTTCTGAACCGATATCAACTCCGCTGGTTGGCTCATCAAACAACAAAACTTCCGGCTTATCGAGCATGGCGAACGCAATCAAAACTCGCTGCAGCTGACCGCCCGAAAGCACGCCGAGCTTCCTGCTTAAAACGTGGTGCTCCAGATGATGCACATCTCCCTCAAAACCCACAAGGTTCAAAATGCGGTAAAGTTCGCCTTTGGAATTTTTAGGCGGAACCAATTGCAAAAATTCTTCGACGGTTAAAGGAAAATCTCGGTTAACGCCAAGCCGCTGGGGCACGTAACCAATGTGCGAATTTTCCGCCCATTTAATTTCGCCTTTATAGGGAATAAGCCCGAGCAAGGCCCTGAAAAGAACCGTTTTTCCCGCGCCATTTGGTCCGATAACGACGAATATTTCCCCTTTTTTTACGGAAAAAGAAACATCGCTTAAAACGGCAACGCCGTTAAATTCCACCGTCAAATTTTTTACCGAAAGAATGATTTCGTCGGCCATCTTCTTAATTTTAACACTTTTTAGAAAAAATATGCGAGAATTTATTTTTTTATTCTTTCTTCGTCTATTTTTGCGTAAAAATCTCTCAATTTATCCCAATCAAGCACCCAGAAGTTGTCTTCTTTTCCGCTGCCAGGCTCGTATTTAATCTTGCCGACAATTTTAAATCCGGACTTTTCCAAAACTTTTTCGGAAGGTTCGTTCTCCGGATCGGTATAGGCCACAATATTTAATTTTGGTTTCAATAACGGTTTTTTTGCCGCCTTGGTTTCCGCGTCCTCTCCGGTCAGATGCAAACCGAGCAAATAACACACTTGCCTTAGGCCGCTCGAGATAATTCCCTTTTCGCGTTTTTCTTTCGGTATATTGGGGTCCTTGTATCTGGCGTAGCTCAATTCCAATATTAGATTGTCTTTTGGCAAATCTGCAGAAAATTTTTTCCTGATTCTATCGGCAATTTCTTCTTCCTCCGGCCACATTTGAATCCAGCCTTCCACTTCGCTTCCGCTTTTTTCGCCACTGACGGCATAGAACAGCCATTTTTGAGGGTGATGGGCGATGATATGTTTTATGTCTTCTTCCGTCATTTCTTCCCCGTCTTCAATCATCCATTTCTGCACCTCCGGGCTTTTGTCCAATTTCTTATACCACTCGATATCGGATGGGTCTTTCTCGCTCAAAATACTGACAAAAGCCGGCTCTTCGGAAATAAGCTTCCAGAATTTTTTCTCCGGCGGTCGAAGAATGTTTTCTTTTGAAATCATATTTTTATCTAAATTTTCCATAAAGTGGATTTTTTACTTCAAATTTTCTCATTTCCTTAATAAACACTTCTTCAGAAGTTTTGTAATTCGAATATTTCATAAAACAATTGCAAAGTTTTTATCTCCTCCCGTTATTTTTATTTTAGCACAATTTAGAAAAAAATTAAGGGGATTCACGTCGGATCCCCTTAATAGTCAGAGAGGTTTACAGTCTTTAAAAACTTATGTTTGGATTTATTACAATTCCCGAAGCAACATCAATCTTTACCGCGATAGGAGTTTAGTCAAGCGCGATGTTCGACAATCTTACTGGGCTTCTTTTCAAGTACAGTAAGTCTTTTATTAATTTCGGCTAGCCGATTTTCCAACTTCTCCTTCTCTTTAAGAAGATTCGTTGCTTCTTCCCAAACGTCTCGAATGACGGCTCTCATAGTTCCAGGATATCTATAATAAATTCTGGTAAGTCTTCCTCTCATTTTCTTTTTACCTCCTTTTAAAAACCCTCTATTTTCCTTTTTAAATATACCACGATTAAAATGATTTTGTCAAGCATAACTAAATGCTCAAAACCCCCTTATTTTAAGAGGTTTTTAATCTTATTGTTAGTCTATTCAAAACCTCTTACTTTTCGGCTTCTTCAAAAATTCCAAAATTTCTTCCAAAGAAAACGTATTGATAACATCTTTTTTCTCGACCCAGCCGCGGCGGGCCTGACTAACGCCATAAGACATGTACAAAAATTCGTGCGCTGCGTGCGAATCCGTGCCGATGGACATCTTTATACCCATATTCTTTGCGCGGCGGATATGCTCATCGCTCAAATCAAGCCGGTTCGGACACGCGTTTATTTCAAATATTGTTCCGGTTTTTTTCGCCGCTTCAAAAACTTCGTCTTCGTCAAATTCAATCCCCTGCCGTTCTTGTATTAAACGGCCGGTCAGATGCAGAATAATATCAACATGCGGATTTTCTATCACCCTGATTAGTCTTTTGGTTTGTTCGTCTTTCATAATATTAAAATAGGAATGAACCGCCGCGCCGACAACGTCAAGTTTCGCCAAAACTTCATCTTTAATATCAAGCGAGCCGTCTTTCCTGATATTTACTTCCGCTCCTTTTAAAATTCTGAACTCTCCTTTTTTCCAAAATTTTTCATTTATTTTTTCTATCGCAGCCATCTCTTTGAGCAGTTTCTTCTCATCGTTGCCGTGCGTCATCGCCAAATCTTTCGTATGGTCGGTAATGGCAATATATTGATAACCGAGTTTATAGGCGGCAGTCGCCATCTCCTCGATTGAATTCGAACCATCGGTCCAATTGCTGTGAACCTGTAAATCACCCTTGATGTCTTTCGGCATTATCAATTTCGGCAGTTTATGTTTTTGAGCCGCTTCTATCTCCCCGCTGTTCGTCCGAATTTCCGGAGGCACCCAATTCATTCCAAGTTTTTTGTATACGCCATCTTCTGTTTCGCCGGCAATCTGCTTCCATCGGCCCTTTCCGCCCGAGGCGGATCGGCCTTGGGCCGAAAAGATTCCGTATTCATTAAGTTTCCAGCCGTGCTTAATCGCGATTTTTCTCAATGCTATGTTGTGGTCTTTGTTGCCGGTAAAATATTGGAGGGCGGCGCCGAAAGATTTTTTATCCACCACCCGCAAATCCGCTCCGATTCCGCCTTTAAGCTGAACCATCGTTTTTGTGGGGCCTTTTGCGAGAATATGAGCAACTTCGGGCATTGAAACGAAAAACTTCGTCACTTCTTCGGGTTTCGGAGAAACGACCAAAAAGTCCAAATCGCCGATTGTTTCCTGTCTTCTCCTCACCGAACCGGCGGTGGCAGCCTTTGCAACGCTTTTGACCTTCTGCAGGCGCGCTTCGATTTCTTGAGCCAAAGGTAAAACGGAACCCAGTAAAAATCTGGATTGGGAACGCTTGTAAAACTCTATTCCGCTTAAAATTTTTGCCTGCAGGCGTTCGCCGCTGCGCGGCAATTTCGCCAATTTCCCCGCTCTTGCCGCTTTCTCCAAATCGCCGATATTTTTTATTTTCAGTTTCTGGTAAAAAAGTTTTATCAGCTTCGGACCGACGCCCTCTATTTCCGAAAGGGCCTGTATGTCAACTGGTATCTGCTTTTTTAATTTTTCGTAATCTTTGATATGGCTGGTTTTCAAATATTCCTCGATTCTTTCGCCGATGCCTTTTCCTATCGCGGGAATTTCTTCAACTGCTTTTAATCCTCCTTTTTTATAAATATCGCCAACGTCTTCTCCGAGAGCTTCTACGGACTGAGCCGCTTTTTCATATGCGCGCGGCTTAAAAGGCGCTTCTTTTATTTCCAAATAAAGCGCCATTTCGTAAAGTATTTTTGCGATTTCTTCGTTTTTCATTGGTAGTTATATGATAACATAAAAAATTATCCACCTTTACTATTTGAAGTTGTTTATTTCTGCCATTGACGTATTCTTAAAGTAGATTTCTGTTTTTGGAAAATAGAGATTGAAGAAAGGCGAGCCCCAATTAGGCTCACTTACAAACGCTTGTTTTGTCAGAGCACTTATCATACCGTGGCTTTTGCCTTTCCTTGTTCTTCTTTTTCATACCATTGGTCTTTTAAAATATTCTAAATCAAACAAGGCCCTGCCAAAAGCGGGGCCATTTTATTTATAAAAAATCCCCTTGGGTAACCCGAAAGGGATTTTTTTAAGGAAAAATATTTTACTGGGGCTTGTATAATTTTAGTGTTGTGAAACTGCTGAGACGGACCTTGCTGGCAGTCAGCGCTTTTATTTTCAGGTTATAAAATCCTGGCCGGCAGGTACTGGTCGGAAACATTGCCGCCTTGAGGATTCTTTTGAGTCCGAATATCCACGGTACCATTCGAGGAAACGCCTATAACGTGATTTTGACCCGTTGCTCCGGTCGGAAAAACGCGGCCGTCCGGAAATATCAAAGAAATCTCGGCGTATGTCCCGTTGGTCAAACCAACAACCTCCACCCGCAGGGATGTCAGCGTAGAATTCTCTATTTTCGCAACATAGGTTTTTTCCTGCCCCGTCTCCAACGAAATGCGTTCATTCGTGCCGCAATTAATACACTCGCCGGGCAGCAAAGCGGAGGTGGCAATCGTTGCGGTAGAAGTCGCAAAGCCGGTAACCTGAGAAGTAGAAGGAGTAGATGTCGAAACCGGCGGAGGTTTAACGCAGGTTCCATTGATATTTATGCGCGGACTCTGAAGCAAAAGTCGCTGAGGAGAAACAAATGTGCAGTTCGGTTTTGAAATTTTAACCGTAATATAATTACACGCTCCCGTCCATCCTCCGCCCTCGGTCACCACCATTAGAGCGTAATAGCCATTCCCGTTTGTGGTAGCGGTTGAAAAAGCCGGCATGGCCTTCGGGCAAGAATCGGAATTTTCCTGAGCCTCTGGAACCGTGATAATCACCCCGGGTATGCCGTTGCCCAACTGATCCTTAACATAACCGTTAATATAAAAACCTGTCGAAGACGTAATGCCCAGAACGGCATCCGGTCTTAAAAGCCAATCGATTCCGCCGATTATTAAACCGAACATTATAAGAAAGAAAAAAAACTTTTTCATAAAATGATTAATTAATGAGGATATAAAATAGTATACTATTTTATTTTCTTATTCGCAAAGATGAGCCGGGTTCCTATTGTTTTTTATCTCCATCATTATTTAAACTTAAACCCGGAATATTATCATTGCGCCGGTGATCCGGCTCGACGATATAATAAAGAAAAATTAAAACAGCCGAACCGATAATCGAAAGAGCTCCGATAACAATGAATAAAGCATTGAAACCCATCCTTGCAGCCATAATTCCGCCCAAAGCCGCCGTAATGCCGGAACCGACACCGGACACCAAAGAATCGAAACTCCATTCGTAACCTTCGTGACCCTTATCGATATGGCGGGTAAACATACCATACCAACCCGGAAGACGCAAAGAATATCCCAAACCGTAAAGCGCTTCAATGCAATAAATATGCCAAATTTTAGTGCTAAAAATCCAAAGAAAAGGCACGACAGCAATCAAAATAGAGCCGAAAATCATAAAATAGAAGTCATCTTTTTCCGATTTGGTTTTATCTATACGTCTGGCAATAGGCAAACGGGTTAAAACTGCCGCAACCCAATAAATAGCCGCGGCATAACCGACGGTTTCTATCGTTCCGCCTTGAATTTTATCGGTAAGAAAAAGGGCAAAAATCGGCGCCACAAACCCAAAAGCCGAAATAATAATAAAGTCGGACAACATCAAAACCTTAATAATTTTATTTATCGGCAAGAAAAACTTTTTTATATTCATGCCAAAATTATATGAACGTTAGTGAATAATAATTTTGAGCACCCCCTCACTCATAATCAAAATTATCTCAAAAAAATCATTTTTAATCGAGTATTAATTTTTAAATTTAATAATTACTTAGGAACTAAATGAAAATTTGAGTGAGGGGGTAAGAAAAATATAGTCGTCCCGCCTTACGTCGGGGCTCCTTATTTTTCTAAAAGAGGCGGGATTGATGGGACTGGTTGTTTTTTCCTTCTCATCCTTTAAACATTTTAATTTTACCGTATTCGCCGTCGTAGCCGGGAATCAGTTCGACTTTCCCTTCGCGTACGCTGACGATGCCCTGGCGATAGCCAGCGAAGTTACCCTGCTAAGCGTCTGATAATCGGCATCCAGTAAAATTTTGAACTCATTCCCGACGGCGTTGATAAGTTTTTCGTATTCCTTTCTAATTGCCATTGAAGCGACGCCAAATCCAAAAATGTCGGCTATAATTTCATTCAAAGGAATCAGATTTCGAAAAGGAATTTTTCCGTTTCCGCCTTCTCCAACCGGTCTGTCGGCCAACTTGATCAACCCGATACAAAACGCCGATAGTCAAAGGCCGATGGCAAACGGGACAAATGCCTTTGTTTTTTTTGGTTTCTTCCGGCGACATCGAAACGTTGCAGAGCCCGGTGGCCGTCGTAATGATATTTTCCTTCTTCGGGGAAAAATTCAATAGTGAAAAGAAATTTTTCAGGGTCATGAGATTTGATTGCATCAATTATCCCGTCATAGGAAAGTTCGCAGTCAAAAACATTCGCTTCCCTGCCGATTTTTTGCGGCGAATGGGAATCGGAATTGGAAATTAGCGCGATTTTGTCCAGTTTTGAAAGCCGCCAATTCATTGCCGGGTCCGACGAAAGCCCTGTTTCAATGGCAAAAATGTTTCCGCTCAATTCCTCAAAACATTCTTCGATAGAATCGAACCCGGACATCGAGCCGAATATTGAAAACCACGGCGTCCAGGCGTGGGCTGGCACTAAAACGCATCTCGGGTCAATTCCAAGAATTATCTGAAGAAGTTTTTTCGAATCAAGGCCTAAAATAGGCCGGCCGTCGCTTTTTATATTACCGATTAAAGATAAAGTTGTATTAATTTTTTCCGCAGTTTCAATAGATGGAGCAGAAAATAATATTATGCACGCGCCGTACTTTTCCGCCTTTTGAATAAATGCTGGAAATCTCGACCGTAAGCATAAAACGCGTCGAAGTCTGATTTAGTCCCGACGCTTCGTTCGACTTTAGGATATCGGATTAAAGTCCGGGCTCCGCCGGTTCGAGTTTTGTTTTAATGTCATTAAACCAATGCGGGATGAGTGAAATCGCCCGTGCCCATCACCTGAATTCCTTTTTTCCGCGCCCAAATATCAAGATTCTCCAAGGTCATATCTTGAGAAACCGCCCGCGAATATTTTGAATGAATATGAAAGTCGGCAATTAATTTCATAAATAAAATCTTTAATCCCGCTTTAATTTTACCGTTGGAAACGGATTTGAATTTAAACAAAAAAAATGAAACTTAATTCTGTCTCGCGAGGCGCGGGCGCGAATAGCGCATCCCTGCCTGCCGGCAGGCAGGCCTTTTGCGCGAAGCGTCTCGCTATGGTTCTACCTCGTAAAATTAGGGCGGGGTCGGCAATGATACGCATTATTTTAAGAATATCACAAATCTTGCCAAAAGTTGACTGTTTGCTATAATTCGCGCAGATTATTAGTTGTTTGAAAGGAGAAAAAACAGATGTTTGACGAAACCGTACTGAATAAATATGCCGACGTCCTGATTTGGGGATTGGAAACGGCCAGAAAAACCACGGGTGGCGAATTCAAAAAGGGCGACATTATTATTGTTCGCTACGAGCTCGATTCTCTGAAATTAGCCGAAATTTTACACCGGAAACTGCTGGAAAAAGGATTTCATGTAGTAATGAAAATGGACGACACTCCGAAAATGGAGTTTGATTTTTTTGACGTGGCGAATGAAGAACAGCTGAAATTTTTGGCGCCCTGGAATAAAACACTTTACAAGCATTTGAACGGTTCTATCTGGCTAGGAGCGCCGGCTTCGCTTACCCATTTATCGAGCATTGACCCGAAGAAATTTGCCGTTACGGCAAGGGTCGGTAAACTCTTATGTACAATCAGAAATAAACGAGAGGAAAAGGGAGAATTCGGCTGGACTCTTTGCATGATGCCGACCAAAGCCCTGGCGGAAAAAGCCAATATGAGTGTCGAAGAATACGGCGAAGAGATTATCAGGGCCTGTTATCTGGATAAGGAAAATCCGGTAACCGAATGGGAAAAATTATACAAAGAAAGCATCGCCATAAAAACATGGCTGAACGAACTCGAAGAAGACATTGACCATCTCCATATTGAATCCGAAAATACCGACCTTATGATAACGCCCGGCTCAAAAAGAAAGTGGCTGGGAGTAAGCGGACACAATATTCCCAGTTTTGAAATCTTTACTTCTCCCGACTGGCGGGGAACGAAAGGAATTTATTACGCCAACATGCCGTCATTTGTAATGGGAAATTACGTTGAGGGTGTCCGATTGGTCTTTAAAAAAGGGAATGCCGTAGGAATAAATGCAAAAATAGGAGAAGAATTCGTCAAAAAGATGCTGGCAACGGATAAAGGAGCAGGGCGTATCGGAGAAATATCTTTTACCGACAAAAGATTTTCGCCCATTCGCAAATTTATGGCCCATACCCTGTTTGACGAAAATGTCGGAGGCGAAGAAGGCAATTGCCATATCGCCGTAGGCGCAAGTTATTCCGATACTTACAGCGGCAACCCGAAAGAACTGACGAAAAAAATGAAAAAGGAAATCGGATTCAATGATTCAGCTATCCATTGGGATTTGATAAATACCGAAAGAAAAAAAATGACCGCTCATCTCAAAACCGGAGGCACTGTCGTAATCTACGAAAACGGCGTCTTTAAAAAAGATTAAAAATACAGAAATGCCGTGATTAAATCGCGGCATTTTTATTTTTTTAAAATTTGAGAGTCTTCAAAAATTCCTCTTCTATACCCTTATGCGGGCCGACAACGGCCAAGTTCAGGCCTATCGATGTCCGATATCGATAGAATAGTGGTTTGTGATTTTTTAATTACTTTTTGACTTCACTAGAACAACATCAGGCGGAACGCTGGAATTTGGGCCGTAAAACGCCAAGCAGTGCTCCCAACGCGGCAAGATACACAATTAGCGCGGCAATCCAGCCAACGAAAGGAATTATGTTTACCGCCATTAACACTACCGCGCCGAGAAGAATATGGAACCACTTGAAATCAGCCCTATTTTTCATAAGTAAAGAAGCTGCGAGCAACACCGCAACCGGAACGGCAAGAATAAGAATTGCCGCATAGAGCAGAAGGCCGAATAATCCGGCGAACGCCCCGATAACGGTGACAAGAGATATAATGGCCGCCGCCGGCACGGCGACGAGAAAAACAAATCCCCGGAAAAGAGAATGGCCGAAATGCGATTTTGCCAACCGAACGATATCAGCCGAATCCTTTCTCCAGATATACCACAGAAGATAAGTGGCAGTAAGAATCAATAATAATTTAATTAAATACGACAAGGCGAATAATCCGAATAAAAATCCGAACACAGCACCGGAATTTCTGCCGGCGCCCGCCTTTTCTATTTTGTGAAATGTGGTAATCCCGAGTATTTGCGCACCCTCTTCAATGGAAGCTTCCGAGAGGGCGGAATATTCCAAATTGCCTTTTATCACCGCGCCTGAACCGATTACCACTTTTTTTGCGGTTTTGATCGTCAAATTTTTTTCAATGGTGCCGTTTATGTATATCGTCCCGCCCGACATGGATAAATTGCCCGATGCGTTCCCGCTAAAACTGAGCATTCCCCCGATTATATGCGAATCTTTCTTGATTTGCGTATCCGGCGTAACCATAATTTGCCCTCCGATTACCATGACTTCGCCGCTAAAATTTCCTCCTATGGTCACGTTTCCTCCGATAAGACGGATGTCTTCAGCCGATGCGCCGGCAATATTTACGGTTCCGCCGACCGCCGTAATATCCCCATTCTCTTTGCCGGAAATGAAAAGCATGCTGCCTGCCGCAAAAATATCTCCGTCTATCGCGCTTGAGACGGCTACGTTTCCGCCTACAACGTAGACATTATCCCGTATTGTTTCCGACGAGTTTACGAACACGCCGCTGCCCGTCTTAAAATAAGCAGCAAATGACGAGGCAGGAAAAAAAATCGCACACAGACTTAGCAAAAGTAAAATTTTTTTCATATGGCTATACATTAAAATTTAGTAACGACGATTTGCAGTTATTTTAAGTTTACAATAAAAATCGGGGGTGGGCAAGTAAAATCCCGCGAGATTGCATCTCGCGGGATTTTTATTAAAATTTGAGAATTTTCAAAAATTCTTCTTCCATACCGGCATGAGGACCGATGATGGCCAAATTCAACCCTTTGTCTATAAAAATTTCCCGCGCAACCGTCTGTACATCTTCGGCCGTAACCGCTTCTATTTTTTTTGCTATTTCCGAAAGAGGAAAAATCTTGTCGTAGTATACCCATTGCCTGGCGACAAAAGAAGCAACGCCATAAGAAGATTCCATATCCATCTTCGAAGAACTGATAAGACAATCTTTCGCTCTTTGCAGTTCCTCGTCGGAAACTTTAGCGTCGCAAAGCTTTTTACATTCATCAATGATGACCTTTACAGTTTCTTCCGCTTTTTCTTTATTAACGCCAGTTGATGTAGCAAGATAGCCGATGTCCGATTGCCAGCTTAAAAAAGAATATACGCCATATGCCAAACCCCTTTTTTCCCTGATTTCCGTAAAGAGACGGGAGCAGGTATTTCCGCCCAGAATAATGTCTAGCACCTGAAAGATGTATTTTCTGGGGTCAAAGATATTACAAGCCCTTACCCCCAAAACAATATGGCTCTGCTGGGTATCTTGAACTTTCACAAGAAGAGCCGGTTTTTCCTGCTTTTCGGTCGTCAGCTGCTTTATGATTTTTAGCTTCCCTTTTCTGATTCCACAAAAAAAATTACTAACTGCGGCGAATGCTTTTTCTTCGTCCGATATTTTCCCCGCTAAACAGAATACGGCGTTTTCGTCAGTGTAAAGATTTCCCAAAAATTCCGTGAAATTTTCTCTGGTCATCGCTTTAACGCTTTCTTCGGTGCCAAGAATATCCCAACCGGCAGGCTGGTCTCCGTAAAGCAATTCGGGCCACATTTTTGAAATAACATAATTTTCGGGGTCGTCTTGGCCTCTCATGATCTCTTGGACAATAACCCCTTTTTCTTTCTCGATTTCTGCCGGGTCGATAACGGAATTCAGCAGTATATCGGAGAGAACGTCGCAAACAACTTCCAGATACTTAGGAAGAATTTTTATGTAATACCAAGTCATTTCTTTCGAAGTAAAAGCGTTGTAATCTCCGCCCCGCCCCTCTATTTCCTTCGTAATGTCCAAAGGCGTTGGCCGTTTTTGCGTGCCCTTAAACGACATGTGTTCCCAAAAATGCGCGATTCCTTTATTCTCGGTTGTTTCGTATTTACTGCCTGCGCGAACCGCAAAAATTCCAGTTACCGATTCTGCGCCCGCCCTCGGCGCCAAAATAATCTTGAGATTACTAGATGAAGCATTTCGCTCGATGATTTTCATTCCTCCCTCCTATTCGTCGCTTTTTTCAGAAATTCAACTAATCTCTTTGGGAAACTAAGACTTTCCTGCGATATTTTTTCGGACGGGTTTTTCCCGGAATTTGCCGGTCTGAATTTTGATCTTTCTATTATTTTCTCCTCTTTCCTCTTCTTTTTTATTTTCAAAGAAACAAAACTAGCCCGCCCGACTTCGCATGGACGAAGTCCAAGCGGGCGGGCCTACTGCGAGGCTAGCAAAAATAGTCCTGCCGGTCAAGACAAACTAAAACAAAGACTGCACTTCGGAAATAACCGCCGCAATTACCCCCGCCATAATTAAAATGCCGACAACCGAACTTAATATTAAAAATCTCCCGTTCTCCCCGCGTTTTTGCCTTATTTTTCTTACCATCAAAATGATAAAAATACCTATAAGGCCGAGGCCGACTGAACCGATTACTCCCAGGATGCCGACGAAGTTTTTCGCGCCCGAAAGGAAAAGCGCAATTGGCGGAACAACAACGCTAAGCCACGCCAGCCATTTCGGAAAATGGAAATCGTAACGGAAAATGTTTTTCAAATCTGCACCAAGCGCGATAAAAGAAGTGAAAATTGCCAAAAAGCCGAAAAGTGAACCGATTATAAGCGCAGGGCTGCCTAAAATTTTAGTCATACCCGTAAGCGCGTCTTTGGTCGTTAACCTCCCGCTAACGCCCACAATCGTAAAAATAAAAATCAAATATAAAAGAGCGCACAATGAAAGACTGATTAAAATGACTCTCTTCAGATTTTTTATAGGGTATTTTGAAAAAATGTCGCGCACCTCCGGCAATACGGAAAATCCCGCCAGAGAAAATAACCAAATACCGTAAGGCAAAAACCAATCGGAAGAAAAAGAAAATTTTAAATTGCCGACTGGGAAGTTGGCTATTTTAATATAAGGGAGAGCAATCACGAAAAGAACCGCAACCATTCCCGAAAGAGCGACGGTAAGATAAAAATTAATGCTGGCGACTTTTTCAAAGTGGAACAAAACAAGAATGCTCCCGCCCGCAAAAACAAAAATAGATAAAATAATCGGCGGCAAATGAAAAAAGTTTGCCAAGAATATCCCGCCTAAAAGGCCGTAAACGAGCAAGGCGCCGTAATCGGTAAAAATCGTGATTAAAAAAGCGGGCCACTTAGCTCTTTCCCCTATCAGTATTTTTGCATAGCCGGTAAAGCAATGTTTCCCTTCTGTAAAATAAGCAACTTCTCCGTACCAAAGATGAAGAAAAATCACCAAGATCAACGCCAAAAAAAAATGCAAAATTCCCCAAAAAATCCCCGCCTTAACAACGGCAAAAGGCAAGACGAAAACGCCTGCCCCGAAAATCATCCCGACAAGCATTCCGATACCTTTAAGATTGCTCTTGTTCATTCTTATTCCTAAGAGACCTTCTCTTTATCAGGAAACCGAGAGCCTCCAAAACTCCAAGAACTAAAAGAGCGGTAAAAATGGCGACAAAATAAAAACCAAAACCCACGGCCATCGCGACAGCGGCCGTTGTCCAGACGCTGGCCGCGGTCGTCAATCCTTCCACTTTATTTTCTCTTAGAATAATCATGCCCGCGCCGATAAAACCGATACCGACGACAATCTGGCTGGCGATGCGGCTCGGGTCATAACTTGAATTTCCTGCCATGCCCGGAAATCCATAAACGGATAAAATAGTGAATAAGACGGCACCGATGGCAACTACGGTGCAGGTTCTTAAGCCAGCTGATTTATGTCTGTGTTCCCGCTCGGCGCCTATAACCATTCCCAATGCGCCGGCTAAAGCGATTTTGAAAACCATTGATAAAGTTAAAGGGTCAATCATGATAGTTTTTCTTAATGAGCGAAGCGAATTTTGAAAATCATCACCCGCCCAAATTTTTTAATTATTCTTAATAATATCATCAAATTGAATTTTCTTGATAAAATTTACTTAATCCGTTTAAATATTATACTTCGAAAAATTTAGGCGGGTTAAGAAAATTATAGTCGCTCCGCTCCTTAATTTTCTTAAATTTTAATAATTTTTTCTTTGCGAATCAATTCGATTACTTTTTCAACGAGAGCTTTGGGATCCTTATCGTAAACGATTTTCCCCGGCCCGCGGTGAGATTTCTCAACCATCTCTTTTATTAAATCCGCAGTTTCATTCACTCCTTCCAAAATGCCTATCGGCTTTTCATCTTCAAAAGCGATAGTGAACTCGTTTAAAGTGCCCATGCGGCCGCAGCCGACGATAACCGCATCAGCGGAACGAGTGAGAAGAAGATTTCTGCCAGAATAGCCAAAACCGGTATAAATAATCATATCAGTGTATTCGACGGGAAGTTTGTAACGCATAATATGTTCTTTTTCAGAATAAGCAGGCGAGACACCTATGACGAATCCTCCTTCTTCTTTCGCGCCCATCGCCGCCCATAAAGGAAAACCGGTGGTGGCGCCGTTGATTAAAACGCCGTTATGCTTTACAACCTCTCGGCCCAGCTCCTTGCCTTTTTCCATAGCGTCGGCTTTGCAATGGCCGGTTTCGGCCGCACCCGATATGCAGATTTTAAACTTAAGATCGTATTGAGAAGGAAGCAGATTTTTCTTTGGCATACCCCGTAAAGCAACTTCACGTCCGTTTTCGTTAAACTCCCGAAAAAGACATAAAGTTCTGATAACTTAATAATTAGCTAATTAGCTTTTATACTGTCCCGCAAGAGAACGGTTTAACTCGTGAAGTTGCCTTACGGGGCATAAATTTATTCTACATCAAGTTCAAATGAATCGCCATATTTGGGGGCAAGGGCATCCACGCCAAGATGATCGCGAACCATTTGCACAAAAAACAAGGCGGATTTCGGCTCGGACTGGATGGCAAACATTTTTTTCAGAGTTTCGTAATTATTTTGCACGAATTCAAATAGGCCGTTTTCATCGGGGTGAGCCGAATAACCTTCAAGCGTGAAAATACGGGCTCGCACGGGAACAGTTTCGCCCAAAATATTAACCTCCTTTGCGCCATCCTGCAGCCGCCTGCCCAATGAACCGGCAGCCTGATAACCGACCAAAAGAAGTGTACTTTTCGAGTCGGAAAGATAACGACGCTCATGATGAATGATGCGTCCGCCCGTGGACATTCCGGAACCGGCGATGATGATTTTCGGCGGCGGCACATCGTTGATTTTCTTAGACTCCTCAACGGTCGGCGTAAACCGCAATCCGGGAAATTTAAAAATCTCATCGCCCGAATTCATAATATATTTTGCTTCCTTATTGTAATATTCATCATATTTTTTATAAACATCTACGGCCCCGATAGCCAGCGGGCTGTCGAGAAAAACCGGAATTTTGGAGATACGACTGTTTTCGATGAGGTCGTTCAATTCAAAAAGAAGTTCCTGAGTTCTTTCAATGGAAAAGGCGGGAATCATTAAAACTCCACCGGTGCTAATCGTATCTTCAATAATACGCTCCAACTTGATCTTGCGCTCCGACTTGCCTTCGTGTTCGCGATTGCCGTAAGTGGTTTCAATCGTTAGATAATTTGCGCCGGTAACTTTTTCGGTTGGCCGCAAAAGCGGAGTAGGAGAATTACCCAAATCCCCCGTAAAAACAAGTTTTGTTTTTAAATAGAAAATCTCGATGATTGCCGAACCCAAAATATGGCCGGCGTCTCGAAGATTAATTTTGAAATCGCCGATGTCAAACGGTTCGTGATAATTTTTTCCTTCCCATTGGCTCATCGCCGCATCAATGTCTTCTTCTCTATATACCAATTTTTCAGGCTTATCTTTTACTTCCCTTTTCATTACGGAAAGGCTGTCCTCGAGCATCAGCCGGCTAAGGTCGCGGGTGGCGGTTGTCGAAAAAACTTTCCCGCGAAAGCTGTTTCTTACCAATTTCGGTATCCGGCCGATGTGGTCGAGGTGGGCATGGGTCACCAATACGGCATCAATCGCTTTGGGGTCAAAAGGAAAGGGTTCGAGATTACGATCTTCCATAAATCTCTGGCCCTGAAAAAGGCCGCAATCTATCATAATTCTGGTCGGTTGGCTGCCGAAAGATTCCAATATAGCGCATGAGCCGGTCACTTCTTGAGCGCCGCCCCAAAATGATAATTTTAATTTCGCCATATATTAATAATAGCACACCCCGCACTAATTTTACGAGACAGAATAGCGGCGAGGTGCTTCGCGCAAAAAGCCTGCCTGTCGGCAGGCAGGGATGCGCTGTTCGCGCCCGCACCTCGCGGGACTAAATAAAATTTCACCGCTCCAAAAATCTATTTTGATTTTAACGGTAAAATTAGTGCGGGGTTCAGGAAAATATAGTCGCTACGCTTCTTATTTTCCAGAAAAAAAGGCCCTGAAAACAGGGCCCTGATATTAATTTCCACGGATCATCGAAGGAATTTTTCCCAGAATATACTTCCAGCGCCTTTTAGCGTAAGGAAGCCAATTTGCGCCGAAAGGCACGTAAATGGCAACTCTTTCTTCTCGCCCTGCTAATTCTTTCCATGTTCGCTTCCGTAATCCCAGAAGAAACTGAAAACCACAAACAGCGGGATATTCGTTTCTTAACCGAAAAATCCGTTTAATCAGCCCTAAATCGTGAGTGGCAAAATCAGGATTGGCTTTTTGACGCGAAAGATAGGAAGTAGCGGAAAAATATCTTTGTTTGACTTCCCGCTCGCTATAACCAGACTGATAAGCTCCTTTACAAAGCCGCACCTTTACTCCGGCCCGTATTAAATCAAAAAGATAATTAAAAGCGTCCTTTTGATTTATCGCCACGGCCTGACGTATATCTAGTCCGGGGAAATATTTTGCCATATAGACGGTTTCCTGGACAGTCAGGCTGGCAGTATCTTCGGTCTCCATGTCTATCTCAAGAGGGACGGCGTAGATAAAAGAATCCCTCCCGAGCCAAATCAGGTACTGACGGTAAAGCGCCGGATCAATTTTTAATCCCAGTTGAGAAGGCTTAACGGAAATCCGGGCCTTCAGTTTTCGGGAATGTATATCCCTGATAAGCTCGGCGTAAATTCTCGCGTTGTCGCGAACTTGGTCGCGGTCTTTCACTTCTTCGCCCAAAAAATTAATTATTGCTTCAAACCCTTGACTATTCAATTCTTGAGCGACACGGAAAGCGTCTTCCATCGTATCGCCGCTGACAAATTTCTGAACAAATTTCTTAACCGGCCATCTGCTGCCGAACCATACCAGGTATTTATCCCAGAAATTCATAATTTCCCCCTTTTTCATGCTTTTCAAAGAATTTAATCCGTAGAAAAATTAGCATGAAAGACGGTCTGCTGTCAACTCACCCCGCCTTAATTTTACAATCCAATATATCGGCTCGGCGCTTCGCGCAAAAGGGGTGCGGCTATTCGCCGCCCGCGCCTCGCGACAAGCAAATAAAACTTTTTAATTCTCTAAATTTAGATTACATGTGGACGGTAAAATTAGGGCGGGGTTCTCAAAAATCATAGTCGCTTGCACTCCTTGATTTTTGGAAAAAAGAAAAGCCATCCAAGGCGGATG
>CAWGAO010000004.1:0-9845 GCA_963820595.1 Candidatus Tagabacteria bacterium | reverse complement strand
AGTTTCAATAGCTGTATCGACTTCCCTTTTATAAAAACGGGAAAGTGTTTTAAGAACGAAAGCCAATTTACCCGTTTCCTCGCCTACTTTAATCATTTGCACGACAAGACCGGGCATGTCTTCATAACGGGAAAAAGATTCGGAAATAGACATCCCTCCTTTTACCGCCTCGATACTCTCGAGAAGAATCCGTTTATAAATTTCGTTGCCGATGACTTCCGAAGTCAATTCGAGCGTTCTGATCGCCGAAATTCCCGAAGAAAGAAGCGTTTCAAAATTATCCATCATTCGGCTGAGATAAATCCTTTTATATAAACTTCCTACATACGGAATGGAAAGTTTAAATCTGGAAAAAGCAACTTTTCCTTGCGGAGTGCGAATATAAAACCATGTCGCAATCACGGCTATAATAAGCGCTATCAAAACAAAAATACCATAACTTAACAGAAAATTACTGAGTACCAATGATAATCCGCGTGTAGATAGGAAGAACCTGGCCGGTTTCTTCCAAAATAGTGCTCAATTTAGGAATCACGATAGTTAACATCAAAATCATCACGCCCAAAAACGCGACTAGCACGAAAATCGGATAAATAAGAGCGCCTCTGGCTTTTGAATTAACTTCGTAATTTCGTTCAAGATAAGAAGCCAAGTAATCAAAAACTTCGTCCAATTTGCCCGACTCTTCGCCGGACTTAACCATACTGACGAAAAACTTGGAAAATAAAAGCGGTTGCCTGTTCATTGCTTCCGACATAGAAGAACCGCCTTGAATGTCGTCAAGTAATTCGGTCAATTTCTCCTTGAGCAGCGGATTCTCGGTTTCGGCGGCTAAAAGCTGAAAGGAAGTCAAAACGGGGACTTTCGCCTCAAATAAAGTTGATAGCTGGCGAGAAAGAATAACGATATCGCGAGCCTTGACGCGCTGAAAAATAACCAGCTGTCTGCCAAAAAAACCGCCTTCTTGGTCTCCTCGATGGAGGTAACGATAAAACCTCGCCCCTGCAAAGAGGCGATTGCAATTTCGCGATTAGCCGCATCAATAGTTCCTTTTTTTGCTTCGCCTTCCGGCGTTGTGGCTTCGTATTTATAGAGCATAAATTATAAATTCTGATATTTTAAAAGCTGTTTTTAATTTTGGATTTTTGTCATTTTCATTTGTTTCGCCAATTTCGTGCCGCAGGCAGGGGATTTGGTCCGCCAGCTGACGGATCGTGCTTCGGATTTTTTAAAATGCGCGTTGTAATTCCTTCGGGATTTAACGAAAATGCTATGGCATTTTCGACTGCAATTTCGCCCTTGTGCACCAAATCAACAAGAGAGCGATTAAGACTCACCATTCCCTGATCAAAACTGGTTTCGATTACGGTATCCATCTCGTGCGTCCGCGATTCGCGGATAAGATTTGATACTGCCGTATTATTGATAAGCAATTCGTAAGCCGGCACCAATCCGCCGGCAATCCGAGGTATCAATCGCTGAGAGAAAATACCCAAAAGACTGCCTGAAAGCTGAATCCGAATTTGATTTTGCTGGTTCGGCGGAAAAGAATCGATAATACGGTTAACCGTCTGGGAAGCGCTGTTGGTATGAAGCGACGAAAAGATGAGGTGGCCGGTTTCTGCGGCGGTAATGGCCGTGGAAATAGTTTCCGGATCGCGCATCTCCCCGATCATCGCCACATTCACATCCTGACGGAACATGGAACGCAAGGCGCGGTAAAAACTCGAAGTATCAAAATACACTTCGCGCTGGTCGATAATCGATTTATCCTGCGCAAACAGATATTCAATCGGATCCTCAATTGTCAAAATGTGTTCGGCTCGCTGGTGATTAATGGAATCAATCATTGAAGCCAAGGTGGTTGATTTTCCGTGGCCGATCGGACCGACCACCAGAAAAAATCCTTGTTCTTTGGAAGCAAAATGAGCAAGAACGGCGTCCGGCAAATTCAAAGATTTCATGTCTTTAACTTGAGGAGGGATCAACCGCAGCGAACAGCTTAAAAATCCTTTTTGATAAAAAGCACTGCCGCGAAATCTCGCTTTGTCTTTAAATTGATAAGAAAAATCGACTTCTTTGTCGCTATTGAGCCGCTCTCGGTTAAAATCGCTAAGTAAAGCCATAATAAGGCCTTCGGCATCCTGCGGTGATAAAACCGGATTTTTCAATAAAGGCATTAAGGCACCGCTAACGCGAATAGTCGGACGGACACCCACCGAAATATGAAGATCAGAAGCATTTTCTTTGACCACCGTCAGGATTAATTCTTCTAATTCTTTTTTATAATCGGTCATATATTTAGTCGTTTAGTAATTAGTAAATTGTATTTTGCGCTGTATTTCTTATTTAAATTAATAAATTAAATATGAATTAAATACTGAATGCTAAATTATGGTTTTACGGTTTGCCAACCGGAAGATTTGCCCGAAATCTTGTCGCCTTCAATGTCATACTGGATAATGTAAGTAAATCCATTTGACTGATAACAATAAACATAGTTATTGGCTTCACCACAGTTTCCGCTCGCCCCCCGAAGAGGATCGGTGGGCATTCTCCCTATCGACTCGCTACTGAGAAGAGCGGTAGAAAGGCAATCGCTGGTTCCGTTGATGATAATCTCTCGTTTCCGTCGCAAATCGGATACAAACTCTTGTTCGTCACATAAATATTCAAGGCGTTTTGAATCTGCTTAATATCCTGTTCGCGGCGAGTGTCGCGATTTTTTTTCCTTGTGTCTAAAATGCTAAATACCACGAATGACGCGATCAACAGAACGATTGCAATCACAACCAACGCTTCCGGCAACGTGAACCCCCCACCAAAAACGGCATTGCAGATTTTCTGCGAACTTGAACTTCCTTGCTAATGTCTGACTTAAAATTTTTGAAAATATGTAAACTAATCATAGATTTACGCCAGCGCAGAATGCCGTTTTCTGGTGGCGGGAGTAAACCCTGATTCCTTATTTTTACGAAAAAAATCCATAAAATTACGCTATTCCTTCTATCTCTTCGTAGCCAACCGTGCCGTTTAATACTTTAATGATACCATCTTCGCGCATTGTTATCATCCCCTGCCGCCGCGCCTCTTGAAATATGGGCGGTTCGGTGGGATTGGTTAAAATAATCTGCTCAAGCTCTTTGGTTATTTTTAAAACTTCGAATATGCCGATACGGCCCGCCATTCCTCTGGGACATTTGGGAGAAGGAAGAGGCTGATAAATATTGGCTGGAATCTTGACTGTTTTCTTTGTCGATTCGGGTATATCTTTTATTTCCTTTTCCAGTCTTTCTTTCAAGACCCCTCCAACCGGTATGGCCCTTCTTGGAATCTGCGCAAAGTGTCGGAACAAGGCGCTGAGCCACGGCTAATTTCAAAGTGGGAGGAATAAGATAAGAATCGACTCCCATATCTATCAAACGCGGAACAACGCCGATTGCATTGTTAGTATGAAGCGTTGATAAAACCAGATGGCCCGTCAAAGCGGCTTGAATCGCCAGTTTGGCCGTATCCGTATCGCGTATTTCTCCGACAAGAATGATATCGGGGTCTTGGCGCAGAATACTCCGGAGTCCGTTGGCAAAATCATATCCGATTTCCGGCTTGACCTGGGATTGGTTAACTCCTTCCATAAAATATTCCACCGGGTCCTCAAGACTAACCACATTATTTTTCTCCCGGTCCAATAAATTAAGCATTGCGTAAAGAGTTGTTGTTTTCCCGGAACCGGTGGGGCCGGTAAGAAGTATTATCCCGTAAGGCGCCTTCAACGCTTCTTTAATCGTCTCAAGATTGTAACCAAAAAGGCCCAGTTTTTCCAAATCTTTAATTCCTTTTTCGGGATCGAGGATACGAAGCACCACTTTCTCTCCAAAAGAAATCGGGAAAGTGGAAACGCGAAAATCAATTTCCCTTCCCCCGATACGAGCGCTGAACCTGCCGTCTTGAGGTTTACGCTTCTCATCCAGCAGCATATTTGTCAAAATTTTAATGCGGGAAACCATCGCTTCATGAACGCCTAAAGGCAACAAAAGAGTGGTATATAAAACGCCGTCTAATCGGAAACGAACTCTGAGTTTTTCTCTTTCGGGCTCGATATGAATATCCGAAGCCTTGCTCTCCACCGCGTGTCTTAATATAACCGCAACCATCTTTGTAACCGGCGCTTCCTCAATTAACTTTTCTCCTCCAACCCCTTTAAAAAATTCTTCCGGCATATCCACTTTCTGCTCCTTCAAAACGGATTCCAATTCGCCCAATACCTTTACCGCTTCACCGCCCAGCCCTTTATACTCTTTTAAAACAGCATCAAAATCAGCCAAATTAATGAGATAAATTTTGGTCGTTAATCCCAGCCTTGAACTGATAAACCGAAGAGCTTCTTTGGCTTCGTTGTCGTCGGGATTTATCATTCCAACCTCTAAAAGCTTATCTTTCAAAGACAGCGGAACTATCTGATAATGGCGAGCCGATTCTTCGGGAATGCTTTTTAAGATATCAAACGGTATGCGGCCAACTTCTTTTATTCTTTTGACCGGCACGCCCAAAGCTTCGCCCTTTGCGGCCAAAATATCGCCGTCGCCAATGCCGTGAGCCATCAAGGCCTCCTCAAGCACCCTGGGATCACCCGCAGTTTCGGCACGAATTTTCCGCATCTCCTCGGCGGATATGAATTTTTTCTGAACTAAAATATCGGTAAAATTTGCCAAAAATTAATGAGTATTAACGATTATAATTTTTGAGCACCCCCTCTTTTACACACAAACGACTTTTTAATTAAGATTTCGGAACTCATTGATATAAAACCTTTCATTTTTTATTGCGATGGAATTTTGTGTTAAAAGAGGGGGTAAAGGTTTGGCAACTCCGACCTAGGGTCGGAGGGCAATTCGCTTCATTTAAATCGGCGCAAAAGGATTTATCCGCCCGTATGCTGTTGAAGTGGACGTCTCAAGTGTGGGGGTAAAATCAATGAGACTCTTATAAATGTCGTTATTGAAAAAATCCAAATCTATTTTAATGCTGCGTAATTTGGTCAGCATGGCCAAAATCTGTTTAGTGTCGTTTCCTCCTCCGGCGCCAAAAGTAGCAACCGGAGTGGTCGAAGACACAGAATATGTTCTTGCCGAGATATTAAACTCATAAACATCAACGGGAGCAACGGTAAAAGTCAAATTACTTATATCGATCAGACGAAGACTCTGCTCCAAATCAGTTAAAAAATTAAGAGCGGAAGCATAAGGTCCCGATATCGTAACTGACAAATCTATATTCTTGTAAGGAGATTGAGGCGCTCCGAGAACAGCGGCTGCTCCTGTCGATTGGTCCATTGCTTTCACGTTGATTTTTTTCAATAAAAGACCGTTAGTCTTGGCCCTGTTATCCATCATCACTATCAAGCCGCCGGAATTTATTTGGCTCGGGAAGCAATTTACCGAGTAGACCGAGATCGGCCTGAGAGATGACGTTATATTGAGCAAGTAATTGATCACTTAACGTCTGAAGCTCCCGAGAAGCCGCCAACGTTTCCCCATATGTCTGTTGTTCTGTCCCTTAAAGTGCTAATATCATTCAGATACGGCTTGGTTTGCGCTAAAAAAAGTAAAACTGCCATTATTAAAAAAAGAGAGGTAAGAATAATGCGCATCATATGATGAAATTTATTTAAAATTCATTTACGGCTTATAAATAATAAACGAAGGATTAAATTTAAAATCGGCGCTGAAACTCACTTTCCCGCCTTCTCTGAGGCTAAGATTTGAAAACGTAACCTGGTCTATAAAACCGCTGTCTTCAAAAAGCTTTGCCTGCAAGGCAACGCTGGAATAACCTGATGCCTCGCCCGCCATCGTCACTGCAACGATATTATTAGCTAAAATGTAGCTAAAATTAGTGAACCTCGCGTCTTTTAAAGTGAGATTTCCAATAAGTTTTAAAATTTTGGAAGCGGCCTTATGCTGGGAAAAAAGAATTTTCGATGAATTAATTGATGAAGCAAGCCGGTCCATTTCGGTAATCAGCGATGGTTCAAAGGCTTTTTGCGCCCGCCCCAAAGAAGCGATCTGATCGTTAACGGCTCGTTTGCAACGATTGTCTGTAAAAATACGCTCCCGCCAGTAATCCGAGGGAAATCAAAAGAAGAGTGCCTGAAATAAAAAGCCCCACGCCAAGACCCCTGCCGCGGCCCCGAGCAGGCGCCGTAAGCCTTGTCTTTGGAATAAACGATGTAGTTGTCATTTGCCCATCCATAATTTATTTTTTTTAAAAATTAATTTTTAAGAAGATTGTAATCCTCGAAGGGCAAGACCTAAAGCCGTGGAAAAAGTCGGGCCTGCCTCTTTTAATACCGTATGTAAAAACGCGGGGTATTCAACTTTTGAAAAAGGATCTCCTAAAACAACCTCGATACCGAAACTCTTCACTCCGATATTCGTAACCCCTTTCACTAAAGCGCCACCGCCGGTTAGAATAACTTTGCCGATGGAACGGTTATATTTTCGCCGATAATCCACTACAAACTTGTTGGCTTCGGAAAAAATATATTGCATTATTGGCTCCATAATACTCACTATCTCTTTATGTTCCGGCCTCGGAGAAAAACCGATTTCCTGCTTCATTTCTTCGGCCCGCCCGAAATCGATGCCCAGCGAATTTGAAAGCGCAAGAGTCAGTTCCTGCGAACCTCTGTCGAGAGAATGAACTTGCCGCACCACTCCGTAATCAACAATAGCCATTTTTGTCACGGATGCGCCGAGATCCAGAAGTAAAACCGGAGAAACTTCTCGCCCGATACTGGAACGAATAGCGCTGAAAACTTCAATTTCAAACATCTTAATTTTCAGGCCGGCTTTCGACATCAGGGTTTTATAATTCTCAATCGCTTCTTTGTAGATGGCGACTAAAAGAACCTCAATGACATCCCGCTTTGGCAAAGTCGCGGCATCCCCTGTCTCTTCCGGCGTTTCAAGCGCTTGAGGTATCACCCACCAATCCAAAATTACTTCCGATATCGGCAAGGGAACGTACCGTCGCGCCTCAATGGAAACGATATCGCCGATATTTGACTTGGTAGCCGCCGGCAATTCAATCGTTGTGACGAATGTATTGCGAAGGCCGACGGAAACAGCCACATCTTTGGCTTTTGCTCCGGATTCATTGAATAGATCCCGGATCATTTCAACGGCTTTCGCTTCCGGCAAATGAGCGGCCTGACCCACTTTCAAACTGGCATAAGGTCCGACGGAGAGGGCGCCATACGTCTCGAGAACCGCGCGCTCTTTTTCTTTTTTCAATTGAACAATCTTTATTGACGAAGTGCCAATGTCAACGCCGACTATGCTCTGCGAAGCAGACCTGAAAAAATCGAATTTTTTGGACAGAGATAGGTTTTTGAAAAATTGAATATCCATTGCATGGCACTTAGCTTTACCCCCACACCAATTTCGACCACGACACCCTTCTTTGATTTGGCAAAGATTAGTGTGGGGGTTTACTTAATTTAAGAATACCATAAAAATACAATCATGGCAGAAATACTTATCCACATTTTCAAGGGTTTTCTGGGCCTTTTATTCCCCCAAAAATGCCTTGGCTGCGGAGCGCCGGACACTCCCCTTTGCAACGCCTGCCTTGCCCAGCTTCCGCCTTCGTTTTCGACGGCAAAACAATGGATTTTCGCCGCGACGTCCTATGACGACGAAACTGTCAAAAAAGCCGTCCGATTTTTCAAATATCACAATCTTAAAATTTTAGCCGAACCGCTAGGCGCGCTGGTATTTCGAAAAAACAAAAGGCGATATTTCCAAATTCATTCGTCGAACCGGAACAAGTTCTCTCTTATTCCCATTCCTCTTTCGCGTAAAAGATTAAAACAGCGTGGCTATAATCAATCCGAACTTCTCGGAAAATTTCTATCGGACAAATTGTCCGTTAAAATGAGAGCTGATATCTTATACAAAATCAAAGAAACTCCCTCGCAGGTTGAGATAAAGGACAGAGAAAAAAGATTAAAAAATTTACAGGGAGCATTTGCCGTTAAAAAACCCGAGGCAATCAAAAATAAAATGATTATTTTAGTTGATGATATTACGACAACCGGCGCTACTCTGAACGAAGCGAAGCGCGCCTTGACACAATCAGGCGCCAAACGAGTTATTGGTTTGGTGATAGCAAAGGGGTAGGAAGTGTGATAAATTCAAAAAGTCAAAAATCAAAGGGCAAAATGCAAAATGACAGTCCAAAATTCAAAAGCGATCTGAAATTAAGATGTTATAAATTTAGTTTAGATATCATATCATTGACCGATAAATTGCCGAATAAAAGAAGTGCATGGATTATCGCCGACCAATTAATCCGTTCCGCCACTTCAATTGGCGCCAACCTAATAGAAGCAAAAGCCTCCAGCTCGAGATTGGAATTCAAGAAATTTTACGAAATAGCGTTAAAAAGCGCGAACGAAACAAAATACTGGCTTTGTCTTTTAAGGGATGTTGGGCTCATTAAAAAAGAAATAATAGACGAATTATTAAAAGAAGCTGTCGAATTAGCCAATATGTTGGCTAGCGGCGTATTAAAACTTAAAAACAAGAAATTTTGAATTTTAACTTAAACTTTTGATTTTTAATTTTTGAATTTTGAATTTTATTGTGGAGGCGTGGCTGAGTGGTCTAAAGCGGCACGGTGCTAACGTGTTAAGGGGGTTAAACCCCTTCGGAGGTTCGAATCCTCCCGCCTCCGTTTTGATAAATTTTAATGCCTTTTTGGCGTTAAAATTTGGCAATTTGATAGCGAAGAGGATTCGAAGACCGCAGTCCCGCCTTCTTTATGTACTGGAATAAAATGAATGGCGGGACGAGCCGGGGTCGCGAAATCCGCCAGCAGGCGGATATTCGTGACCGAATCCCTGCCCGCCCTTGGAAGGCTCCCGCCTCCGCCACGATTAAATTTTATCGCGCAGACCCGCAAAGTTTATTTATTGGTTAATTATTAATTAAAAATTTCATGAAAGAAGAAAAAAATACACCGGAAAATTCGCTTACTCCTTCAGGGGAATTTATAAGACGCCAGAATGAATTTATAAAACCCGGCCAGAAGGAAATGTTTGAAGAATTAAAGAAATTCTATTTTCCTCTGGGCGATTTTGCTAGATTTTTAGAAAATATCCCGCCAGAACTTAAAAACGATGCCAAGGAGGAAATAACCAGACATTTTGAAAAAGTGATAGAAATGATAAAAAGTGGAGCATTTGAGGAAAAAGCTTAAAATTTGAGGACTTGTAGGCGAATCCCTGTCCCGAGTTTTCCGAGGGGCTCCCGCCTCCGTTTATTGACAAGATTAGAAAGAAATATTATCATTATATAAATTTAAGTTCCTTAACTAGAAGGATTACAAATGAAAAGGAGGATTGTGAATGAAAGATTGGGAAATAACCGAAACAAAAAAGAGGATTTTGAAAACCCTGACTGCCGAACAGCTCTCTCCTCGTCAGATTTATGGAAGACTGGATAAGATGGGTCTACATCTTTCTCCGGGGGAGTTTTCAGAATTGATTTATGAACTTTTTACCGAGAACAAGATACAAATGGTAAAAATAGACACATCATGCCTATCTCAAATCAAGGACGGGCCAAACGGAATTCTTGAAGCGTTCTTTGGTGCAGTAGCGCGATAACATCGATAGAGCGGTGTTGATAAATATCAATGCCGCTTTTTCATTTAATAACAAATTACAAAGGTTAAACCTCGAGGAAAACGCTAAAGTCAACTTGGGTTGAAAAACCACTTTTAGTTGTGGTATTATATAAAATATGCCACAATTTTTATCAACTTTACCAACTTTGCCG
>CAWGAO010000003.1:0-11211 GCA_963820595.1 Candidatus Tagabacteria bacterium | reverse complement strand
ATTTTCATTTAGATAAAAATAATTCTTTATCTTGCCGTACAACACATTGCCAATGCCGTTGACATTTTTTATCTCATCTAAAGATTTGAAAAAGCCTGTACTTTCTCGATATTGAATGATATTTCGGGAGATCATTTCACCAATACCAGGAATAGCATTCAGCTGATTTTCAGTCACACGATTGAGATCAAATGGGATAAAGAAGAGAATAAACTTCTCCGGCTCTAATAACCCAATTTTGGTAGCACTATTTACTATTATCTTGCTCCCATTGCGTACAGGGGTAAGGAGCAATTCCCGGTGGGGTAAAACACTATTTTGCTTAATCCACCCTGCCCTTTCCAGTGCATCTGACATTAAAATACATTTATCATAAGAATAGAAACCTGGATTCTTTACGTTACCCTCGATTTCATAAATTAAATTGAGGTTTAAGGAATATGCTCCATCTTTTTGAAATTGAAAGGGAATATGAAACATAGTAAAAATATAAGTAAGGATTATAATTAGAGAAATAATCCAGACTTGTTCATGAGAATATGATGAAATTGTCATGAAGTTTTAGCCGTTATCTTTTTCTTTTCATCTTTATATAATTTGTAACTAATGCTATCGACTAATGCCTGCCAGCTCGCTTCTATAATATTCTCAGAATACCGGCAGCATCGGAAACATTGTAAGTGACGGTGTAAGAGCCGACTGCGGATGTATTAACTGGATTGGTAACTGCAATTGATAAAGTCAGATTGCCATCAATATTATCTAAAGCAGTGGCTCCGGCGTCAGTGTATGTTGAGCCGACCGCTACGGTGATTGGCGATGTGCCAAGCAAGGTGATGACCGGAGCAGTGGTGTCTGGAGGAGTCAGATCGCCTTGCCATGCTCCGATATTAGTCCCGTCTGAAGCAGTCTTATAGGCCGGAGAAGAATATTGCAAACTAAAACCAATCCAAGGATTTGTCCATGGAGTAGTAAAATTAACAAATAGCGGATTAGAACTTATGTTACCCACCCTACCTGCCTGCCAATTAGGATTTTTTACAGTGAGAGCCGGGTCAAACTCATAACCAGAAACTACTATGCCGTCGTAATTCCAATCAACACCCTGAACTAATCCCAATGCAGTCAATCCAGTAATGCCGCCGCCATAAACATCGTTATTTGCAATTACTGAATTGACATCTGGGCCAGTGTCCCTGGATAAATACCTATGCCCCTGTAGTTATACTCTAAAATGTTATTTGTTATGGTTACATTGGTTACTGCCTTGATGCGTATTCCCACGCTGTACTTGGCCTCAGCTATTTGTAATAATATCGGATTATATGCACTGCTATTCCAGTTATAAACAAAAGCAATCGTATTATGGTCAATAACGTTATTATTAGACTCTACTTTTATGCCTGTTTGAGCAACTGCATAAATTATATTGTTTCTAACAATATTGCCTCCACCGCTATCTAATGCGATGCCTAGTTGTGCATTTTGGTAAGGAAAAGGCTGTCCTTTGGTTTCAGGCCATCCAAGACTACCATATATAGTATTACCCTCTATGGTCCATCTGCTTCCTTTATAAACCCAAATACCATCTGTATTGTAGATGCTGTTGCCCCTGATTACCGTATCGTCGCTGTTAGGGCCAGTTATTGAACCTGGTTTTATTCCAAAATCCCAGTTGTCATATATTTCGTTATTTTCAACAAGAAGCCGCTGGGCATTATGTGGATAAATTAAAACATCTGTCATATGATGAACTTTATTATTTCTAAGGATTACATCATTCGCGCTATTGACTTGAATTCCTCTCGTTGTAGGAAGCGTAGAAATTGGGACGTCTGTATTTGCTTCCATAACCTCAAAACCATTAAAGATTGTATTGCTGGCATTGGCACTATAAATAGTAACAATTCCAAGATAAGGACTGACAGGCGTAGTTGCCATTTTTATAATCGCTTCGGGATTTCTGGTCTGCGTATTAGGATTTATGCCGGCATTCGGCCCCAAGAGCGTCAACTGTTTATTAATAATCAGGTTTTCGTTATATGTTCCTGCGGCAACATTAATAGTATCGCCAGAGCTTGCGGCAGTAATTGCTGCCTGAATTGTGCTATATGTACAACCATTAGGACAGACATTCAGCGTTGCCGCGCTTACATTACCTGCTGGCACAAATATAAACGCTGCCGCCATGGCGATTATTGCGAACAGAAACGGCAAAATTATTTTTTTTATCCTTACCATTTTTAAAGAAAATAAAAAGAACGCAGTAAAAATTACTGCGTCCCTCCGGTTTTTCCGTTCGGCAACGCTTACTTTAAACCACGAAACTCGAACAGATAATCAATATTTAATTTTAATTTATCCCGCTATCCCATGATCAGTATATTATTCCTTTATTCGGGGAGTCCGTATTTTTCGCGCCCTCTGTCGCCTCTTCGATATTTTTCATATCTTCCGTTGCCTCTTCGATATTTTTCACATTATTTTTTTCATGCTCTTGTCCAGATTCAGAAGATTTTTTGGAGTAAAAGAAGCTCTTTGACTTTTTAAGTTCGTATCTGACAACATTTCCCCCTTGGATAAAAATCGTAAATTCGCCATAACCCATCTTTTTAGCTTGCTTGAACGCGCACAACAATGCCTCCTGTTCCGGAGTAATCATTATGTGTTTTTTCTGATCATCATAATATTGATGCATAATTTTGAAGCGAAGTACTCCTTTTAAATACAATATTTATATCGGGCATCCTTTTTGGAAAATAAAAAGAACGCAGTAAAAATTACTGCGTCCCTCCGGTTTTTCCGTTCGGCAACGCTTACACTAAACCGCAAAGTTTGAACAGTTAACATTGCAGTCACAATCTATTTTATCTATTTAGATTATAGCAAAAAACCACTTTTTTTAACAAAAGACGACTGTGGATAAAAAAACCGCTTCCAAAAACTTAGAATAAAGCGAAACTGCTTCCAAGAATCTCCACGGATAATTCTTGAAACATAAAATCCGGTATCAAAACACAATAGGCAAATTATTATAAAAATTGTAAAATATGGGATATATGAACAAAAAATACGCCTTAATTGCGTTTTTAGCGATAATGGCGCTTGCCTCTTTTTTCCGGCTTTGGGAGATAAAATCAATTCCGCCGGGTTTTTATCCCGACGAAGCGATAAACGGCAATAACGCCAATGAATCCTGGCAAACGAATCCGCCAGCTGGCGGATTTAAAATTTTCTATCCCGAAAACAATGGCCGAGAAGGTCTGTGGATAAATATGATGGCGCCGCTTTTGGCGGTTTTCGGAAACGAACCGTGGGTGCCGAGAGCAATGGCGGCAATTTTCGGAATATTAACGGTGATAGGATTATATTTCCTGACAAAGATACTTTTTAAATCAACTCGAATGGCGTTGTTGGCAAGTTTTTTCCTCGCGACTTCGTTCTGGCACATAACTCTTTCAAGAATCAGTTTCCCGGCGATAATGTCTCCATTTTTCCTGGTCTGGAGTTTTTATTTTTTGTGGCGGGTGATAGCGGAAAAAACCGAAGAAAAAAAATCTGCTTTTTCGTCATTAATTTTTTCTGCTATGATCGCCGGTTTGTTTTTCGGCTTAGGTTTTCATACGTATATCGCCTATCGGATCGCGCCTTTGCTCTTGATTATTCCTTTTATTTTGATGTGGCGAAAAGGCTCTTCGACTTCCTTCGACAAAACTCAGGACAAGTCGCTCGGAACAAGTCAAAAAAAAGCCATTATAGTTTTTTTGCTTTTCACTTTTATCGCCGCTCTTCCGATAGGAATTTATTTTCTGAAAAATCCTCAAAACTTTCTCGAACGAACTTCCCAGGTATCAATCCTTTCGTCTAAGTCTCCCTTGACCGTATTTGCCGTTAATATCACGAAAACCGTCGGGATGTTTTTCTGGAAAGGCGATTCCAACTGGCGCCATAATTTCAGCGGCAGCCCCGAACTCTGGTGGCCAATCGCGATTTTTTTCATAGATCGGTTTTGTCTATAAAAACGATACTGCAAGCTTCCAATTTTAAATTTTCAATTTCCAGACAAACTCCAAATTCAAATTTGGAACCTCAAAATTTATTTTTATGGACGTGGGTGGCGATTATGCTTATTCCGGAAGTTGTCAGTAGTGAAGGCATTCCTCACGCTCTCCGCAGTCTTGTCGTCATTCCGGCAGTTATGATTTTCGCGGCTCTGGGGTTTGAACTGATTATTTCCAAAACCTCAAATTGGCTTAACAAAAAAATGGAACAGCATCCCGAAAACCTTCAACAATTATTGCGCATCAAAAAAGAACTCGTCGCGCTTCTTTTTATTTTCCTTTTGGCAATTGCAGTCGAAGCTTATAACCAGTATTTCATGCGCTGGGCGCCAAACCCGAACATTGCCGCCGCTTTTAACGAAAATTACGCCGAACTCGGCAGATATTTAAACACTCTCCCCGCGAGCGTTCCCAAATATGTTATAGTAAATACGGGAGGCGTTGGCGTACGCGGCATACCGATGCCGGCGCAAACCGTGATGTTCATCACAAAAACATTTCTTCCGGAATGGCAAGCCCAAAAGAATATTTTCTATGTGCTGCCGGAAAATCTCGACTCGTTTGCCCAAGAAGCGAACCAAAATGAACATCTTTATATAACCATGCTCGAAATTGACCACTTTTTGCGGCAAACATTGAAACAAAAAATCCCCGGTTTGATATCCGACGTAACTTACGGAAGCGTAGTTCTTTATCGTTAAAAATTATATGAATAAAAAATATATTTTCATTATCATATTATTAGGAGCTGCTATTTCTTTCTGGATTGGCTGGAAAATTTATGTAAAAAATGTTTGCGCGGGAAAACATTTTTCCTGTGAACAAAATATGTCTATCCAGTGTAAAATATTTAGAAGCTGCATAAATTAACATGTTATGAAAATCGTTAATTCAATTTTCGCCTGTCTGATGCTCTCTTTTATGTTCGTTCTCATGTTTTTTTCTTCCTGGAACGATTCGGCAATAATGGATGAACTGGCTCATATCCCCGCTGGCTATTCTTATCTAACCCAAAATGACTATCGCCTGAATCCGGAACACCCGCCTCTTATAAAAGATTTGGCCGCGGTCCCTTTACTTTATCTCGGTCTAAATTTTCCCACCAACGTAAAAGCCTGGACCAGCGACATCAACGGTCAATGGGATATGGGAAGAATCTTTCTTTACGAGTCCGGCAATAAGGCAGACACAATCCTGCACTGGGCCCGTTTTCCGATGATGCTTCTTGCGATTTTCTTCGGCTGGCTCCTTTTCAAATGGGCTCGGAAATCATATGGAGATAAAGTTGCGCTGTTAACTCTTTTCTTTTTTACGATGTCGCCGACATTCCTCGCTCATTCCCGCTATGTCACAACCGACGTTGGTGCTGCTTTCGGATTTTTCATCGGCATCGCCGCTTTTATCAACTTCCTTTACCGCCAAAAAACGCCGAGTGCCTTAAAAAGCCTGATCATTGCAGGCGTAGTTTTCGGCATTGCCGAAATGCTTAAATTTTCACTGGTTCTTATCGCGCCGCTTTATGTTGTTTTTGGAATCCTCTGGGTTGTTTTGGAAAATTGGCACGAAAAGAAAAAAATCGCCGGCGAGAGTTTAAAAATGATGGGGAAAATTGCGCTTATCGGATTGATAGGTTTGGCGGTCATCACTATCGTTTATCAATTTCATGTTTGGAATTATCCTCCCGAACGCCAACTAGCCGACACATCGGCTATTTTGACTTCTTTCGGTTTTCGGTCTATGGCAAATTTGGTTATCTGGATGGCCGACAAGCCGATCTTGCGGGGACTCGGTCATTACTTTTTGGGAATCTGTATGACGCTCCAAAGAGAAGTCGGCGGAAATACCGCTTACTTTTTAGGAGATGTTAACAATGTCGGATGGCGATACTATTTTCCTACTCTTTACCTCTTTAAAGAACAGCTTGCCTTTCACATCTTTGCATTAATCGCCCTTGTTTTTTCTATCCGCAATTTAATAAAAGCGAAGGAAAAAAATCTTGCCGCGGCCGCCCGATGGATGAAGGATAATTTTGTTCTGACCGCCTCGATAATTTTTATCGGCGTTTACTGGCTGCAAGCCGTAAACAGCAATCTCAACATCGGCATCCGCCACGTTCTGCCGACTTTCCCTTTCATATACCTTCTCGTTTCCCGGCAAATAGTCCGCTGGTCAAAGGCCCCAACTCTCGAAAATCCCCGGACTCTTGGCGAATGGCTTAAAAACACTTATGGAGTTATTCTTAAGTCGTTTAAAAAGCATTTGCTTATGTGGGCGCTGGTACTCTGGATGATTCTCGGGGCAACCATAACTTTCCCGTACTACCTTTCCTATTATAATGAGCTGGCCGGCGGTAGCCGTTACGGCTATAGAATCGCGGTAGATTCAAATTATGACTGGGGACAGGACCTGAAGCGTCTCAATGATTTCGTCGGAAAAAGCGGCATAGGAAAAATCGCAATTGATTATTTCGGAGGAGGAAATCCCCAATATTATTTCGGAGATAAATTCGAACCTTGGTGGTCGGCAAAAGGCGAACCGCCAATCGGAACATGGTTCGCCGTATCAGCCACTTTCCTCGAAGGGGCGCTCGGCACACCGACAAAAGGTTTTTCGATAAAACCCGAAGATTCTTTTTCCTGGCTGAAAAACAAAAAGCCCTTAATGCGGGCGGGCACTTCGATTTTCATTTATAAGTTTTAATTAAGGAAACTCAGTACAAGCACCTCAATCTTTATATATAAGTTCTAGGAATTAAAATAAACTTCCGTTTTCCTCACTTCAGCTTATATCCTTTGATATAAATTCGGCGTTCGGTCAAAATAAAAATAAATTTTTATTTTTCCCTCACTTCAATTTATAAAAAACTTTATTGCCGAAACGCAAATCTATGTATTCAAGTTGCGGCCTTTTCTCTTTAATTGTCGCGTCAAGAATAAGTTCCAGATTATTAAAAGTAGGATTGGGCTCGTTTTTGCTGTTCAATAGAATATACCAGCCTTCTTTTAAGTAAACCTCGTACGTCTCGTCATCCTTTAAGATAATTTTTATCACGTTAATATCTTTTTTAAGAAGAAGTTCGCTGAAGGAAAGCAGCTTCTGGAATTCGGCATCGGGAATCATTTCTTTTCCGATGTCGGCAGGCTGCTGACGCTCGTCAAAAAATTTGGGAAAAATTACGCCTGAAAAAGTGGGGGCCTGCTGGAAAATAAACCCGCGTTCGTCAATAAAAGCGCATGAATCAGAAATCGGCGCAGCCGGACTCGTGCTGGCCGAAATTGAACTTAAACACCAAAGCGCTTCCGGCTTTCTCTCGTCAACCACAACAACGAGCTGGCGCGAAAAATTGTTTTTAAGCGAGACATTTTTAATGAGAGGAAATTTTTGAAGAAGATTTGCGGAGATTTTTTTCTTCGGCAATATAAAAATATTATCATAAGGGATAATTCTGAAAAATTTACCTCGCAAAAGATTTGAAATTTCCGCTTGGAATTGGGTTTGATTGAGCATAACCGCTCCCTCGACGGAGATATCTCTAATTCTGAACTTCGGTATATTTAAAAAAATTATAATTCCTCCGATAAAAAGAAAAAGTCCCAGCAGTAAAAAACTTGCCTTCAGAAATAACTTTTTGCGCCTTGCGCTCCGAGATGATGCGAGAATATCAATGGGCATGAAAGATTTTCTTAGCGAACAAAGTGAGCTTTAGAAAATCATCACCGAAATAATTTTTATAAAAAACATGCGCTCTTTTTGTTTAGGTTAAGGAAAATATAGTCGCTACGCTTCTTATTTTCCTAAATATTTTTCTAAAACTTCCGGCACTTTGACCGTGCCGTCTTTTTGCTGATAGTTTTCCAGAAGCGAAATCAGAATGCGAGGCGTGGCGATAGCGGTATTATTTAAAGAGTGACAAAACCTGACTTTGCCCTCGCTGTCGCGATAGCGGATATTGAGACGCCTCGTCTGAAAATCATGAAAATAAGAAGAAGAGTGAGTCTCGCGGTAACGCTTTTCCGAAGGAATCCACGCTTCGATATCGTAAGTTTTAACATTTGCCAATTTCAAATCGCCTCCGCAATTAACAACGACCCGGTGAGGAATTCCGATTGCCTGCATTATTTCTTCCGAATTCTTTGTAATTTCCTCATGCCATTTCACGGATTCCTGATGGTCTGCTTTGCATAAAATAACCTGCTCGACTTTTGCAAATTCGTGGAGCCGGAAAATTCCCTTCGCATCCTTGCCGTAACTTCCCGCCTCTCTGCGGAAGCAAGGCGAAAAAGCAATATATTTTTTGGGAAGTTCCTTTTCGTCCAAAATTTCTTCCCGATGAAGGGCCATTACCGGCACTTCTGCAGTTCCGGCAAGATAAAGGTCATCCTGGGTTTTATAAACTTCTTCTTTTCCCTGCGGAAGCCAACCGCTTCCCATAAAACCTTCTTCGCGCACCAAAGAAGGAGCAATAAGAGGAACGAATCCTTTTTTAGTCCACATTTCAAAGGCAAGCTGCCAGAGGGCAAGCGATAAAAGCGCGGCATCGCCTTTCAAAAAATATCCCCTGAAACCAGCCACTTTTGCTCCGCGCTCCAAATCAACAAGACCCAATTTTTCCATCAGCTCAATGTGGCTCTTCGGCTCAAAATCGAATTCAGGGATTTTTCCCCATTTGCGGATTTCTTTGCTGTCCGCGTCAGAATCCCCTTCCGGCACGGACGGATCGGGAACATTCGGTACATCGAGCATTAAGGCGTTCCACTTTTCAACAATTTTCTTAAGATCTGCTTCTTTCTCGGAAAGCTCATCTTTAACGCCCTTCATTTCGGAGATTAGTTTTTGTTTTTCGTCCGCGTCCTTGATTTTGATAATTTCTTCGCTTGCCTTGTTTTGTTTGGCCCGAAGCTCCTCCGTTTCCTGAAGCAGTTTTCTCCTTTCGTCATCAACCTTCAATAAATCTCCCACATCAAAAGAAATGTGTTTTTTACGAGCTGCTTCTTTAATGAGGTCGGGGTTTTCCCGAATAAATTTGATGTCCAGCATGCCAAATTTATACGAACTTTAGTGAATAATAAATTTGAGCACCCCGCCTTAATTTTGCTAAGAATATTTCAATAAATTTTTAAAAGGCGAAAGGCAAGAGTGCTCTCGCGGCACAGAGCCGGAATAGGCCGAGCGAAGCGAGTGCGCCGCCTTAATAGCATTTCGCAAAATTAGGGCGGGGTAGAACACCTTAATGATAACAAATTAAATTATTTACCGCAAAACAAAAAGCGGATCTTGATATTATCTTACCGCTTTTAATCTTTCTCTCTTTCAAATTTTTTTGTAAAAGGTAACTGGCCGCTATAAATGGCGTTGAGAATCCTAGCCCTAACTGCTTCCAAATGGCAGGTATACATCGTCCGAACCTTACCTTCTTTGCTTAATTTTTGGAAGTAAAATTCCGATTCATTTTTCATTAATTCACCCAGTAATTCCGAGAAAATTCTCATCACGTTGTCAAAATCGCACCTTTTTGGAATCAGCCGCAATTCTCCCATTCCATTAAGAATACTAAGCGCTGCAGCTTTTTCTTTAACAACATGATCACGGGAAATTTTTAATCCATAATGGAAACTTCTTACCAGCTCCTCATCAATAATATCAAGAATCGCCATTATCTGCTCTACCATCAACCTATGATAAGGAGCCGCCCAAAAATCATCTTTATCTTTTGACCTGCTTACTTTTTTCAAATAAAGCCATGCGGAAATATTGAACATTTTTTGTTTTCCCTTTCTTTTTCAAAATTCAATCCAATGCAATAATAACACGCCTATGCTTATTTTGTCAAGAACTCTTGGCGTGGCCTTTTATTTTTTGTCATTGCAGGAAGTTTGCAATATAAAATTGAAATTATACAATGTAAAAACATGAAAACCGAAAAAATTTTCGCCAATGCGCTTAACCAAGTAATTGAATTCGGGCCGATACGGCTTAAAACAAATCAGGCGAGTATTACGGAAGCTTTGCCAACGCATGGAAAGCTCCGCTTGCCGAAATCAAAAAAATAACGGGCATTGAAGAATTGGATGATTTCCATAAAAAGATTGACCCGGAAAAAGAATTTTCGGTTTTGGCGAAAGAAAAAATAAACGTGCTTTTGGAAAAAGAAATCCCCGACCTGCTAGATGAAACGCCTTTCCCGCCCGCCATATTATATATGAAAGGCGATTTACCTGATGAAAACATGGTTCACTCTGGGCGTAGTCGGCACAAGAAAATGCTCAAATTACGGCAAACAGGCCTGCGAAAAAATAGTCGCGGAGCTGGCAGGTTATAATTTCGTCATTGTCAGCGGCTTGGCTTTGGGCATAGACGCCATCAGCCACAAAACCGCTCTCGCCAATAATATGAAAACAATCGGCGTTTTGGGATGCGGATTAAAAAGCGAAGTTTTTTATCCCAAAACAAATTACCGCCTCTCGCAGGAAATCGTCGAAAAAGGCGGATGCGTGATATCCGAATTCCCTTACGCGATGAATCCTCTTCGCTGGACTTTTCTCCAAAGGAATAGAATTATTGCCGGATTATCACGCGGCACATTCGTAGTCGAAGCGCCAGAAAAAAGCGGGGCCTTGATAACCGCAAATTTCGCCACGGACTACAATCGCGACGTTTTCGCTCTCCCCGGCTCTATTTTTTCGGAAAATTCCGCCGGCACAAATAATCTTGATAAAATCCGGCGCAATGCCGGTTACTTCCGGCGAAGACATACTTAAAGCATTTGACATTAATCCGAAAACTGATAGAAAGGAAAAACTCGGCCTTTCGCCGCTTGAGGAAAAAATTATTTCTTTTTTAACGGAACCGGTAAGCCGCGACGAGCTTATCAGAAAAACCGGCCTTACCGCAAAAGAAATCAATCCGGCATTAAGTATTTTGGAAATAAGAGGTATTATAAAAGAATCAGGAGGAGAAATTTATCGCCAATAGAAATATATGAATCCCGTTAGAAGCCGCGGTCGCGTAGTGTTAATATATATACCATTAATATGAAAGAAAAATGTTTAAATTATCAACGATATAATTATTTGCAGGTGCCGACCGCGACCTGCTTCTAACGGGATGAAATTAGTCATAGTTGAAAGTCCAACAAAAGCCAAAACCATCT
>CAWGAO010000002.1:0-9659 GCA_963820595.1 Candidatus Tagabacteria bacterium | reverse complement strand
TTAACTATTCCAACGATACTTATGGCAATGGCGCCAGTGAATATATTTTTCCAAAATAAAAAATGAAAGGATGCCGATCAAAATATAAATGGCAGGAAGAATTTTACTTATGTTCTGCTCATAGGCATCTGGAATGAGATGGATAAAGGCATCTCCCAGGAGCGTTCCCGTGGAAAGACTGACTAAATAAATCAAAAACTTTTCCAGGTTTTCTTTTTTTATGGAAAGCGTAAAAACGCCTATGAGAGAAATTAGGCTTACTATGCTAACGGAGATTAGTGTGTAGAACCAAAGCATAATAAAAATTCCAAATTCCAAATCCTAAATACTAAATAAATTCAAAAGGTGAAAATTCAAAAGTTTAAAACATTTGAAAATTTGAATTTTGATATTATTTAGAAATTAGAAATTAGGATTTAGAAATTCCTCATAAATAATTATTTATCTCATAAATAATTATTTATGAGGTTGATATGATCACTTTCCACCTGCGAAAGAGCGGTGAATAATATTCTAATATTTCCTTCCGTCGCTTCCTGCGTAAACTGGTGATATAAATTAGTGGCGTTTGTTTCAAGTTCGATCGTTTTCTTAAAATTTTCAACATCTTCATCGCTGCACGATTCAGCTCCAATTTCCGGCTTTCCCACCCCCAATAATTTCGTTACGATCGTCGCATGCTCCAGTTCTACTTTGGCCAAACGCTTATACATTGCTTTCACTTCATAAATATGCGCTTTTTCGGCCATGCAGTTGTAAATCGCTACCGCTTTGACCTCTAAGTCATAAGTGACTTTCAGGTTATTTTTAGAAACTCCGCTTATTTCTTCTTTTTGATTAACAATCGGTTTTGCCTCTTTTCCGAGTTTAATAAAACACTCCCTTGCTCCGCAGAAAGGGCAATTTTTCGGCTTCTCTTCACCAATATAGGCATCCCCGCAAATTTCGCAGATGTAGGTTTTCATACAATTTGATAAATTAATTTTTATTAGTTAAGATTAGAATGTGCCGACGTAGCTCAACTGGCAGAGCAACACATTCGTAACGTGTAGGTTGCCGGTTCGATTCCGGCCGTCGGCTCCAATTTATTCTTTCTTATTTATCCATTTCTTGTCAATCGCTTTCTCTAAGTCAATTCCCAATAAATTTGCATAAACTATTGCCACGCCGATGACATCAGCGATTTCTTTGCCGATATTCTCTTTGGCTTCCTCTTCGCTTAAAAATTTTTCCGGTCGGCATTGTTTGTTATAAACTAATGCCGCTTCAGACAGCTCCCCCACTTCTTCATATAACTTTACTATAGCAAAATCAGCGTCAATATTGACTTTATATTTTTCTTTATACTTGTCAGCATTTTCAACTATTCTCTTTTGAATTTTCGAAAATTCCATATTATTCGTTTAATTTTTTTAGAGTAACACATTGCTCCGGCCAGTGTTATGTGTTATTCTTTTATTTTTGATAATAATCGTCGCCAATTATCATCCACCATCTTCTGCATCTTCTCAATAACCGGCTTATTTTCGTCTTTGAATAAATGCTTAAACCTTCCTTGCGTTTTTAAAAATTCTTCTATCGGCTTCGGATTTTTATTTACGTAATTAATTACGTAATTTCTGTTTTCTCCGCCAGAGGCGGATCCGCCTTTGGCGGAGATTTCATAAAGCGGCCAGAAGTTGGTTTCAGTAGCAAGGCGACCAATATGCACGTATTCCGAAGTCGGATATTTCCAGAGATTGGTGCAAGGTTGTAAGACTAATAAAAATTTTGGACCCTCAATGCTCAATGCTTTCTTGGCTTTCATTGCTAAATCTTCAATAAACGCCACATTGGCCTGCGCCAAATATTTTACATGGTGGGCTTCAACAATCTGCATAATATCCTTCCTTTTGAGTTCGTTTCCGATATCGTGAGTGCCATAGCGGAGTTGTTTCTGTGGATGCTCCATAAGGCGAGGCGCTTGACCGCTGACCGCCGGTGTTCATATAGCCCTCATTGTCATAGCAAACATAAAGAAAATCATGACCGCGTTCGAGAGCCCCCGATAGCGATTGCAAACCGATATCATACGTTCCGCCGTCACCGGCGAACACGACAATTTTGGCTTTCTTTTTCAGCTCTCCTTTCCTCTCCAGCACCTTTTGCGCAGCGTCAATTCCTGAAGCCGTCGCCACCGCGTTTTCAAAAGCATTGTGAATATAAGGCACTTTCCAGGAAGTGTAAGGATAAAGCGTAGTCGTCACTTCCCCGCACCCTGTAGCGTTTGCCACAATAACCGGATCGTCTGTTGCGCCTAAAACTGTCCGCACAATCGCCGGTATTCCGCATCCGGCGCAAGTCGAATGTCCGGGAGCTAATTTTTCAGTGAGTTTTTTGTTCATGGGATTCTCTACAAATTACTAACTTCTTACGAATGTACGAATTAGTTATTGCCAATATATTTAATATCTTTTGAAAAAATGTTCTTCATCAAATCCTCAAAAACTTTTTCAATATCTTTCTGGAATATATCCCGACCGCCTAAACCATATATGTAACTTACAACTGACCTGCCCGCAATGCTATGCATAGTGTTGCAGGCGGGCGACTTATTATCAACAACACTTAAAGAATTTACTATTTCTTGATAAATCGGTGGATGCGAACCAAATGCCATCGCGCGGTCGAGAACGGCAATATTTTTGCAGTTTTTCAACGCATTAGCTATTTCTTCGCACGGAAAAGGACGGAAAAACCGAATTTTTAATAAGCCAACCTTTTTGCCTTCTTCTCTTAATTTGTCAACCACAACTTTCGCAGTTCCAGCGGTGGACCCAGCAACGACAATAGCAAAATCAGCGTCCTTTAATCTGTACGCTTCGAAAATATCATAAGTTCTTCCGGACATCATATGAAACTCCGAAGTAATATGCCCGAATTCGGGAAATATTTTTTCCATCGCTTCCTGCTGGTCGATGCGGAATTCAAAATAAGAGTTGGGAAGACCGACTGGTCCAAAAGTTAATGGATTATCTAAATCCAAAAGAGACTGACTTGGATTGAATTCGCCGACAAATTTTTTCACTTTTTCGTCCGGTAAAATTTCCAGATTTTCCACGCTGTGCGAGGTTATAAATCCGTCCATCGCGACCATTATGGGAAGATCAACAACTTCCGCCAGTTTCAGCCCAATTAAGGTATTATCATAAACCTCTTGCACATTTTCAGAGAAAATCTGAATCCATCCGGTGTCGCGAACGCTCATCATATCAGAGTGATCGCAATGGATATTAATCGGCGCGGAGAGAGCTCTGGCAGATACTAACATAAGTATCGGAAAGCGCATCCCGCTGGCAATGGGTAAAATCTCGTTCATTAAAGCAATTCCTTGCGAACTGGAAGCCGTGACAGTGCGCGCTCCCGCTGCAGAAGAACCCACACAGGCGCTCATCATTGAATGCTCCGATTCCACCGGAATTATTTCCGTATCCACCATTCTTTCCGCCTGAAATTTGGCGAATGTTTCAATAATCGGAGTTTGGGGCGTAATCGGATATACCGGCATCACATCCGGATTAATCTGCCGCAAAGCCTCCGCCGCCGCGGCACCGCCAGTCAACGCGAGGCGCATATTTTTAGTATTATGTATCATGTACAAAGTATCATGTATTTTTAATCCTTTTTAATCCTGTAATTAATTTATGAACTGTTATTGTTTGTTTCGCAATTTTATTGAATTCTTCCTTATCTAAAAATCCTACATCTCTAGCAACAACCAACTGATTTTGCAATTCCGTAAGAGACCCTTGAGCTATAGAATAAAATTGAATTTTTTCTTTCGTTGAACTTCGACTAAATCCTTCAGCAATATTAGAAGTTATGGAAACTACACATCTTCTCATTTGCATTATTAGCCCAAATATTTCATCCCTTGGAAAATTTTTGGTTATTCTATAAACCATTAGAACAAGCTTATGAGCTTCTTGCCATGCATATAAATCAGTAAAGGATTTAATTTTCTTTTTTTCGTTCATACTTGGCAAAAGATACTTCATACATAATACATAATACTTGATACTTGATACTCGATACTTTATACTTGATACTTTATACTACTTGATTCTTTCTCCATTTTTATCGCCTTTACCGGGCACTCCCGCGCGCAAACACCGCAGCCTTTGCAAAAGCAATAGTCAATATCAGCGACTTTCTTTTCTTTGTTTTTAGTCGTTAGTCGTTGGTCGTTGGTTATCAGTTCTATCGCCGCTTCCGGGCAATATTTAACACAAGCGCCACATCCGATGCACTTTTTTTTGTCCACCGCCGGCCGCGCGTAGCGCCAGTAGCCGGTGATTGGTGATTTTTTCAGGTCATGTTTTGTAGCTGTGCCTTTTTCCATATATTCACCTACAAAATTACAAATTATTTTCACAAATCTACAAATATTTATTTGTATATTTGTAGTCTATTTGTTGTTTCGTTGGTTAATAAACTCACAAAGAATCGTAGCCATTTTCTATGGCTTTCACATTTTTTTCCGTCATCTCCTTTCCCAATTTTTTATCAAACAATTTTCTAAACTCTTCGATTAGACTCTCCAACTTTACAATTTCCGAAACTTGAACCAATTTTCCTAAAATTACCGAATTAATGCTGGGCTGGCCTGTTGTTTCAAGAGCAATGCCTAAGGCATCCAGAGGATGTATAGTTCCCATAAAATGATCTACTTCTTTTCTTATTTCTTCCGGGCTTTTTTTCGTATTAATTATCAGTGATTCATCACGATCCAGATTCTTTGAAACATCTTGGCTCGAAAGCAGTGTTTCATCTAAAACGACCACCGTATCCGGATCAACTACCGGCTCATGCTGGCGAATTGGTTTTTCCGAAACTCGGACATAAGAGCGGGTAGGCGCTCCGCTTCGTTCCGGCCCGAAAAAAGGGAAGGCTTGGACATATTTTCCCTCACTTAAAGCCGCCTGGGCAACAATTTCCGCCGCGGTCTTCGCCCCTTGTCCCGCCCGGGCGAAAAAGATTATTTCGAAGATGTCTTTGTTTAACTTCACAAAATTTTCTACTAATTACTAATCGAATACTAATATATGAATAAATAAATTATAACATACAATCTTAAAAAATTCTATATATGATTAGTATATTCGTATATGATTCGCCCGCCTGCTTCGAAATTAATTCAGCGGCGGAATAACTAAGATTAATTGCTTCGAAACTTAAAGTGGTACTTATCGGGTGCCAAAGCATTTCGGGCAGGTATTTAGTAGCCAAAACGAAAGGAGGCGGTTACATTGATTTCCCCGCCTCCTGACAAGTATTACTTTGAAGTAAGATATTTATTTCCTTATTGTCATTTCGCCAGTTCTCCGTCGATAATTTTCTTGAGATCATCAAAACTTAAAGACCCGTTTTCAAATTGGTTATTTATAAAGATTGCCGGTGTTCCGGAAATGCCAAAATCAGCTCCCTCTTTTTTGTTCTGGTCAATTTTATCCTGATATTTTTTGTCATCCAGGCATTTGTTGAAATCAGCAGTTTTTAAGCCAAGTTGCAGAGCATAAGTCTTGAATTTCTGGTTATCGGTGGATTTTCCCCAATCATCCTGGCTGGCAAACAGCTTATCAGCATAAGCCAAGAATTTTCCTTGTTCGTTGGCGCATTCGGCGGCGAGCGCCGCGTCTCCAGAGCGGGGATGAAAATCAAGGGGGAAATCTTTAAAAACGAACAGCACTTGATCTTTATAGGTATCCAGCACTTTGTCAATGGAAGCTTGAAGCGCTTTGCAGTAGGGGCATTGGAAATCAGAAAATTCAATCATTTTAACTTTCGCTTCCTTATTGCCTATCTGAATGTCGTTTTCCGCAACAGCAGGAACTTCAACATATTTATATTTTCCCGGATCTACTCCCAACTCCGCGATTTTCAAAAGATACTGGCTGTCTTTTTTGTCAAAAAGCATCGCTGCCTGCTGGAAAAAACCGGTTTTTTCAACTTCTTGGGAAAAAACGAAAGCTGGCACGATTTTAACACCAAGGTCAGAAATTAATTTTTTTCCTTCGTCGGAGCTCTGATCAATTTTTGAAGTAATCACCGTAGGGACAGCCCGGCGCAGCCATACTAAAATTTCATCGGGCGCGCAATCTTTGCAGCTATCGTCAGTTATTACGCTCACTTTCACAATCGGCTCTTTGTACGCTACCCAAGTTTTCCCGTCCGATTCAAAAACATCCGTTTTGTTAAGCACTCTCTGGGAAAATCCCCCGCCTTTGACGAGCTGAACGGCATCCACAAAAAGACTGCCGATAAATAATCCAGCCAGAAGAATAACGGCGGAAATTAAATTTTTTATTTGTTTATCCTTGGGGTCTTCCTGCAGCGATTCTAATTCCATTTTTTCCTCTTTTTTCTCATCTGGCGAGGTTTTTTCGGTTTTCTTTTCCTTTTCCATAATATTGAACATTTTAAACAATTAATTTTAAAGTCGTTAATTGCCAGTCATCGGTTGCCTGCCCCGCTGTGCCCTGTAGTGAACCCTGTTCTACTATAGGGTAGTAAGCCCTGCTTTACTACTGGGGTTGGTTACCTCCAGTTGGTTGTTCCTGTCCGCTGGGTGGCTGACCTGTTTCTTGCTGCGATTTGGCTTTTTCTATAAGATCGCCCTGAATTTTGCTGATGTCGTAATCCTGCCGCAAAGACTCTACTTTGTAATCGTTAAATCCGATAGTTATTCTTTTGGCCGCTTCAGTTTTTATCGCCACTCCCAAAAGAAAACCTAAAATCAAAATCAGGATCCACTCAACCTTAGTACTCATTCTTTTATCAGTCGAAGGTCTTGTTTCATTTTCCATAAGTTTATCTACGAATTACGAATTGTACGAAATTACGAATATATTTCGTAGTTTCGTAAAGTTTCGTACTTCGTAGAGAATATCGCTATATAATCTTATCATAACTACCCAAACCCGCGCAATATTGACTTTTTTCTTGTTTTATGCTATCATTATTTATTGTGATTGCAAGGATAGTTGTTTAAAATAAACTAATAAAATAGGGCTCAAATGAGCCGGGAGGAGGAAAATAATGCAATTCGGTGACTTAAAAGGAGGACAAAAGTTTAATTACGTAGTCAACGAAAAAGTTGACAAACTTATGAAAATCCACGGTCTTCTAATAACGCATGCCGGGCATGTAGTAAACGCTGTTTCTCTCAGTAACGGGAAACCGTTTTTCATCTCAGATATGCGAGAAGTAAAACCTCCATATCGAAAATAATTTAAAAACCGAGCAGGGCGGAAGGAATTAAAAAACCTTTCGCCCTTTTTTTATTCCTTCCTTAGGGCCTCCATTGGTGTCAGTCTTGAAGCCGCCCGGGCGGGATAAAAACCGAAAATAATACCGACCGTCATTGAGAATCCGACTGCCAATTCAATGGTTGAAAAAGCTATCGAAAGTTTCAGGATAAATCCCAAATTGGCAAAAATGCGAGAGAGTACCAACGTGAATAAATATCCAAAAATAATGCCGACAATTCCTCCTGCCAGCGTCACAAAAATTGCTTCCAGCAGAAATTGTTTGAGAATGTCTCCCGATCTCGCACCTACGGCTTTGCGCAACCCGATTTCAAAAGTGCGCTCCACCACCGCCACATACATAACGTTCATAATTCCCACTCCTCCCACCAACAGGGAAATTGACGTGAGCGCCAAAAGTAAAATATTTATGGTGTTGAAAACCGTGCCGATAATATTCTGGACTTCCTTGAGAGATATCACTGAAAAATCGTCTTTATTGGGATCAGTGATTTTATGCTCGCGCCGCAATGCGTCTGTTATGTCGGCTATTGTCACATCCATAAGGCTCTGATCTTTGACTTTGATAATAATATTGCGCAAATAATCAATGCCCATAATTTTTTTCTGGAGCGTCCGCACGGGAAGATACATTAATTCATCGTAGTTTACAACGCCGAATGTACCCCGCTTGGCCAAAACACCAATAACTTTATAATTACCGCCGCTTATTTTTATTTCCCTGCCAATGGCTTGACCAGAACCGAAAAATATTTCTCTAATGTCCGGACCAATCACTACTACCTGCGCCAAACTCCTGTCATCACTCTCGGTGAAAAAATTGCCTTCCGCCACTTTTACTCCCGGATCAACTTTTGGCACATCGGCGCTCGTTCCAAATAAAAGCGCACGTTTTTTGACATTTTCAAAATTCGCGAGTTCCTGCGTAAAGCTGGCTGCGTACAAGGCTTCAATATTTGGCAGTTTCGCGATTGCGTTCGCGTCGCTCTGTTTAAGGGTTGTTATTTGAATGCCCATCGCCTGCCCTAACGCGTTTTGGGAGGAAGTTGCGCTGGTAGCCGGAACTTTGACCTCCACTTGAATTACATCGTTGCCAAAAGTTCCAATGAGATCAAGAATGAAATTTTTAACTCCCTGCCCGCTCGACATAATCACAATAACAGAAGTTATACCAATCACAATTCCAAAAAGTGTCAAAACTGTTCGCCCGACATTAGTGCGGAGATTTCTGAAGGCAAGTTTGATAGAGACTATTAGTTCGTGCATAAATCTTGGTAGAAACGTCCCGGCGGGGCGCCTCTACGATCATATTTTTGTTTTTACACTGTGCTTGACTTTTTTGCTATTATTTGCTTAAATTGTTCTAATCCGGTTAGGATTTCATATTTTCTTTAAATAGGAGGTACGAGATGATTGTAAAAAATGCTGTTCTTTTAGCTGTTGGTATTGTACTGTTAGCAACTGGCGGTTGGACTGTAAAAAATAAAGTTCCCGACTCAATAAAATCCATGCCAGGCAGAGAACTTTTTTTTCTTCTGGCTATTACCTTAATGACTAGTGGCGTGTTCATTCTTGCAATGACTTTATTCTCCATTTTAAAACCACCAGCCCCATAAGAATCAGTGCGTCCTGGAAAATTCCATTATGTTTTGTGGATATCCGGGATGCGCTGTTTTATTTTTGCAAAAATTACATCCACAAATTTTCCACATTATTTCGGTCTCGCTCCCACATTTCGGGATTGGTTTGGATATATTCCCTGATTTTATTCAAGGAAATTTCGTTGCGGATGATGTGGTCGTAGAAACGGGATTGCCAGACGAAATTGGGATTTATCTGATAAATTTTATTTTTTGCCGCACCCTTAAATCCTCTAATGATTGATGCGAGATTATTTTTTTGCGGACCAAATTTGTTTTTATATTCAATTACATCCGATGTAGAGACGCATTGCAATGCGTCTCTACACAATGCGTTGCATATTTCAATTATTAAATGCAAATGATTGGGCATTATTATCCATTCATCTAAAACGACATTGGAACGAATAACGGGTGTTTTTAATAATTCTTTCTGAACAATTTTCCCAATATCCGACAAAACCATTTTCCTGTTTTCTATTTTACCGAAAAATTCTTCGCGATTCTTTGTGCAAATGGTAATAAAGTACGTTCCATTTTGTAAATAATCATATCCTGTTAATCTTGATGATTCAATGCGATATTTATTTTTAAATTTTTCGGGCATTTTTTATTTTTATCTCGATGTAGAGACGCATTGCAATGCGTCTCTACAACATGTATATAAAATCATTCATACCTCAACGCCTCCATGGGTGACACGCGGGATGCC
>CAWGAO010000001.1:0-59611 GCA_963820595.1 Candidatus Tagabacteria bacterium | reverse complement strand
TAAGCCCACGAAACGTGGGCTTTATATATTTCTTGCAAAAAATCAGGAAATTTAGTAGAATACTAACCGTAGTTATCCCGCCCCAATTTTTCGAAACTTGATTAGGGCGGCGCACTCGCTTCGCTCGGCCTATTCCGGCTCTGCGCCGCGAGATTAATTTTTTATCTTTTTTAAAAAGTAAAAATAATGCGCTATCTCTGGAAAAATTGGAACGGGATGCTCAAAATTTAACAAAAATTTATTCATTATCATTCATAAATTTTAAAAAATTTTGGCATGTTAACTTCAAAAACAAAGAAAAAAGTCATTGAAAAACATCAGATTCACGAAAAAGACACGGGTTCGCCTGAAGTGCAAATTGCCGTATTAACCGAACAAATCAAAAAATTGGTCAACCATCTCAAAAAGAACCCCAAAGATAATCTTTCCCGCCGGGGGCTTTTGAAAATGGTGTCAAAGCGCAGGACGCTTCTGAACTATCTTAAAAAAACCAGCGAAAAAAGATACGAAAGCCTGACGAAAAAAGTCGGATTAAAAACAAAGAAAATAAATTAAATTATAATGACATACCTAAACATAAAAATCAGCGAGTGGCGGTTTTGATTGACGTTCAAAACATGTACCACTCCGCCAAAAATATTTACAAAGCCCGAGCTAATTTTAAAGAAATTCTCAAAGCCGCTGTTAGCGGAAGGCAATTGATTCGCGCCATCGGTTATGTTATCCGCACCGAATCCGGCGAAGAACAGCCGTTTTTTGAAGCGCTTTCCAAAATGGGAATAGAATTAAAAGTCAAAGACCTTCAGATTTTTCCCGGAGGAATGAAAAAAGCCGACTGGGATGTGGGAATGGCGATTGACGCCGTGCGACTGGCCGATTTGGTGATTGACGCCATTGTTCTGGTTACGGGCGACGGAGATTTTATTCCTCTAGTCGAATATCTTAAAGGAAAAGGAAGGCAGGTTGAAGTTGTCGTCGTTCGGAAAATCCACTTCCGCAAAATTAAGAGAAGTGGCGGATGATTTCATTGACTTCGGAGAAGATGCTAAAAGATTTTTGATGTAAATTATTTAATTGTATGATGAAAGTTAAAAAATACACAACCGAATTTGCCGGCAAGACTCTTGACGGCTGAATTCTCCAATTTGGCCGAGCAAGCAAACGGCTCGGTTCTCGTTCGTTACGGCGATACGGTTGTTTTGGCAACGGCCGTGATGTCGCCAAACGAACGCCTGGGATCTGGATTATTTCCCTCTCACGGTTGATTACGAAGAAAAATTTTACGCTGCCGGAGAAATTCTGGGCAGCAGATTTTTAAGACGCGAAGGAAGGCCTTCTGAAGAAGCGATTCTGACGGGCCGCTTAATCGACCGCACAATCCGGCCGCTGTTCAACCAAAAAACAAGAAACGAAACCCAAGTTACCGCCACGGCTATGGCCGTTGACGGCGAAAACGATCCCGATATAGTCGCAATTATCGCGGCTTCTTTGGCTTTGGGAACTTCTGATATTCCGTGGAACGGACCCATTGGAGCGGTTCGCATCAGCCATCCCGGCTTTATCGCAAACCCCACTTACGCTGAAAGAGAAAAATCCGATTTGGATATGGTTGTCTGCGGAAAAGACGGACAAATCAATATGATGGAGGCGGGAGCGAACGAAGTGCCGGAAAAAATCGTCGGCGAAGCTTTCGACCACGCGTGAAAGAAATAGAAAAAATCCAAAAGTGGCAGGAAAAAATCATCGAAGAAATCGGAAAATCCAAAAGAATAATTGCGGCGTAAAGAAGAGCCGGAAAAAGTGAAAGAAGCTTTCAATAAAACATTTCAACAAACGGCTCGAAGACGCAATTTTTGAAAAACGCCGCTTCCAGCGGTTTAAGCGAAAAAGCCGGCCGCGGACTTGCAATCAGCGATCTGAAAAAGGAATGGATGGAAAGCATGAAAACGGAATTCGGCGAAAATATAAAAGATTTCGCCGACGAACTTTTTGAAGAATCAATAAATGAAATCATTCACTTAAACGCCATTAAATTCGGCAAACGGGCGGACGGCAGAAAAATGGACGAACTTCGGCCTATTTTTGCCGCAGTCAATCTTCTTCCCCGCGTGCACGGCTCCGGACTTTTCTACCGCGGAAGCACGCACATTCTTTCCGTCGTCACTCTTGGGGCGCCCGGCGACGTCCAGCTTATCGAAGGAATGGAAATAAAAATGAAAAAAAGATTCATGCACCATTACAACTTTCCGCCGTTTTCTTCGGGAGAAACCGGAAGAATGGGAAATCCGGGAAGGCGCGAAATAGGACACGGCGCGTTGGCCGAGAAGGCGCTTTCATGGCGGTTATTCCGACCAGCGATAAATTTCCCTACACCGTTCGCGTTGTTTCGGAATGTCTTTCTTCGAACGGCTCGACATCGCAAGGTTCGATTTGCGCTTCAACTCTGGCCCTTATGGCCGCCGGAGTGCCGATAAAAAATCCGGTTGCGGGAATCTCCATCGGAATAATGACTCACGGAAACGAATATAAACTTCTGACCGATATCCAGGGTCCGGAAGACCATCACGGCGACATGGACTTCAAAGTTGCCGGCACAAAAGACGGCATAACGGCAATCCAAATGGATATAAAAGTGGACGGCATAAAACCGAAGATATTAAAAGAAGCGCTCGAACGCGCAAAAGATGCAAGAATGAAAATTTTGGAAGTAATGCTCACAACCATTCCCGAACCGGCAAAAGAACTTCCTCCGCAAGCGCCCCGAGTCATAAAACTTATGATTAATCCGGACAAAATCCGCGACGTCATCGGCCCCGGAGGAAAAGTGATAAATAAAATAATGGCCGACACCGGTGCTGAAATCGACATCGAACAGGACGGCACGATTTTTATCACCGGGAAAAACGAAGAAGGCGCGAAGAAAGCGGAAGAAATCATCAAAGAAATCACTCATGAGTATCAAGTAGGCGAAATTTTCGAAAAAGGGATAGTAAGCCGCATTTTCGAATTCGGCGCAATGGTGGAAATTGCGCCGAAAACGGAAGGCTTGGTGCACATTTCCGAACTCGCGCCTTTTCGCGTCAACAGAGTTACCGACGTGGTGAATATCGGCGACGTCATCCCCGTAAAAATCATCAGCATCGACGAAATGGGAAGAATAAATCTTTCTCTTAAAGAAATTGACCCAAATTATGCCGGAACAAGAACAAAACCAGCAAGCGAATGGCCCGGAGATGAAAGGAGAAGGGATTCAGGAGACCGTCGGCCCAACGACCGGCCCCGATCAAGAGGGCCAAGAAGGGGCTAAAATTCCCGTTCTTCACACTCTCAAAGGCGATATCATGGAATATATGAAACAGAGAGACTTGTCTCTGGTTGATATTGCCGCCGAAACAGCAAAAAGGCGCCGTTACGACGAAGAAGAGGAAACGACTCAATCACGGAGATTCTTATTCTTGATAGGCGGAGTTATTTTGCTCGTCGCCGGATTGGCGGTTGGCGGATATTTATTTTTCTCGGGAAATAAAGCCGGCGCGCCGACAGCTAATCTTCAGCCGCCTAAATCGCTGGTTCTCTCGGAGAAACAAAAGATTATCACTCTGACATCGGAACGCCGCTCGGAACTTATCAGTTCCGCCCAAAACGCCCTTGGAGCGCCGATTGCGATAACAACAGTCCTCGATATTCCTATTCTCGAAAAAACCCCCGAAGCAACAAATTTTCTCGGCGCTTCGGATTTATTTCGAATTCTCCAAATAAATCCGCCGGCCAATCTTATTCAATCGCTCGACGGCTCTTTTACGCTCGGAGTGTTTTATTTGAAAAAAAACAGTCCATTTCTGGTTTTTGGAATCCAGAATTACGATCTTGCGTTAAGCGGCATGCTAAGCTGGGAAAAAAATATTGCAAACGACCTCGGCGATATCCTGCTTATCAAAAATCAGCCGAAAGGCATTCCGGAATTTCATGATATAATAATAAAAAATTACGACAGCAGAATTTTATACGACTCATCCAATAATCCGGTACTTATATACACTTTCATCGGAAAAATTTATCTTATCATCACCGTCGATGCGGATACGGTCCAGGAACTCATCCGTCGCCTCATTATATCTCCATAGCTGTAATTTATTCTAAAAAATTAATAATTATTTTTTATCGATTTGAAAATTATAACCATATCTGATATTGTTTAAAGATACAATTATGAATTTAGAATACTTTAAAAATAAATTAGAGGAGGAAAAGAAAAAACTTTTGGTCGACCTTGCGACCGTTGGCCAAAAAAATCCCGAAATTCCCGGAGATTGGGAAGCAACACCGGCCGAAATGGACACCAGAGCTTCGGAACAAAGCGAACTGGCCGACAAGTTTGAACAGATGGAAAACAGGTCCGCGACCGAAGTGCATTTAGAGGAAAAATTAAACGAAGTCAACGCCGCCCTGGAAAAAATCAAAAATGGGACTTATGGCGTTTGCGAAGTTGGCGGAGAAAAAATCGATGAAGACAGGCTGGAAGCAAACCCGGCCGCTTCGACTTGCGTAAAACACGCTTAAACTCATTATTAAAAGCTAAAATATTTAAATCTTTTATGAACGAAAAAATTAAAAATTATCTGGGAATTGCGATTATTATTGCCTTGCTCGGTTCGGCAATTGCTATTGCTTTTTATGTCAGGGCTTATTCAAAATCAGTTGAACCCACTTCTTTCCGCAGTTTTCAAGTAAGCGGAGAAGGAAAAGTAACGGCCATTCCTGACGTAGCTCAATTTACTTTCAAAACAATAACCGAAGGAGGATTGAATTTGGGAGATTTGCAAAAAAGCAATACGGAGAAAACAAATCAAGCAATCGAATTTGTAAAATCGAAAAACGTGGAGGCGAAAGATATTAAAACTCAAAATTATGACATTTCCCCGCGGTATCAATATTACAGCTGCGACCATCCGGAAAGCAGTGTCACGCCTTGCCCTCCGCCAGAAATAGTCGGCTACACTATAACCCAAACTGTTTTGGTAAAAATAAGAGACTTTAAACAAATAGGAGACATTCTCGCGGGCGTCGTAGGGAAAGGAGCTAATTCCGTTTCCGGACTTTCTTTCGTGATTGACGAGCCGGATAAATTCCAAAGCGAAGCTCGGGCCGAAGCTATTTCCAAAGCCAAAGAAAAAGCCGAAGCTGTCGCTAAGGCGGGCGGATTCCGTTTGGGACGGCTTCTTTCCATCACCGAAGGCTATGCGCCGACAGCGCCGAGATATTATGACTTGAAATCCGCCGCTTCTCTAGGAGGCGCCGAAGCCTTACCCTCGCCCACAATTGAACCCGGCTCCCAGGAAATTACGGTAGACATAACTCTTACTTACGAAATCAAGTAGAAAAAGAGTTTTGCGCGGATATAAAAATCAGGCTGCCTTTCGGCGGCCTGTTTTTTTTACCAGCCCTCTTGCTTAAAATGGCTAAAACTTATACGAATATATTCATGGCAGTTAAAATACAATCAGCGCAGGTTATAGGGCTCAAAGGGCACTATTATTGACGTTGAAATTGATTTGTCGCCCGGACTTTATAATTTCACGCTCGTCGGCTTGCCCGACAAAGCGGTTGAGGAAGCAAAAGAAAGAATCTCGGCGGCTATTAAAAACACCGGATTTCTTTCTCCGCAAAAGAAAAACCAGCGAATTATCGTTTCTCTGGCTCCGGCCGACATTAAAAAAGAAGGGCCGGTTTTTGATTTCGCAATTGCGATGGCTTATCTCGCCGCATCCAAACAACTAAATTTTGACTCAAAAGAAAAACTATTTTTGGGAGAACTCGGGCTTAGACGGCACTCTCCGGCCGATTAAAGGCGCTCGTTGTTCTGACCCAGGCGGCTAGCGACGCGGGTTTTAAAGAATTATTTCTGCCAAAACAAAATGCCAGAGAAGCGGCTCTGATAAAAGGAATAAAAATTTTCGGCTGCGAATTCATTAGCCGAAGCGGTAAAACATTTTAGAAATGAAAAAACATTAACGCCGCAGGAAGCGACAAATCTTAAAATTGACAATAATGAAAAAGAATTTTCCTTGGTTGATTTTTCCGATATCAAAGGACAGGAAACCGCCAAGCGCGGATTGGAAATCGCCGCCGCGGGCGGCCACAATGTTCTGATGATCGGCCCGCCCGGCACGGGCAAAACAATGCTCGCGAAAGCGTTCAGCGCCATTCTTCCTCCTCTTTCTTTTGAAGAAATTCTTGAAGTCACTTCCATTCACAGCGTCGCCGGAGTTTTGAACAAAAATTTTGTAACCTCCAGACCGTTCCGCAATCCCCATCACACCGCTTCTTATGTCGCGTTCGTCGGCGGCGGAGCCTGGCCAAAACCCGGAGAAATCACTTTGGCCCACCGCGGAGTTTTGTTTCTGGACGAATTTCCCGAATTTGAACGCCGGGTTATCGAAGCCCTGCGCCAGCCGCTTGAAGACGGAATAATTACGCGTTGCACGGGCCCGCCGGCCACTGCGATTTCCCGCAAGATTTATTTTAATCTGCGCCATGAATCCCTGCCCTTGCGGAAATCTGGGTTCGAACACAAAACATTGCGTCTGCGGCCAAAAAGACATTTTGCGTTATCAAAGAAAAATTTCCGGCCCGATTGTCGACCGCATAGATCTCCATCTGGAAGTGCCGCAAGTTGAACATGAAAAATTGTCCGATGAAAACCGCGTCGGCGAATCTTCAAAAATAATCAGAGAAAGGGTGGCAAAAGCGCGGGAAATCCAAAAAGAAAGATTTGCGAAAAGAAATATTCTGACGAATTCCGAAATGGGCGTGCGCGATTTGAAATCTTTCGCGCCATCTTTCCGAAAACGCGAAACAAGTGCTTCTTCAGGCGGCAAAACGGCTCGACCTTTCCGCCCGCCTTTATCACCGCGTCATCAAAGTCTCCCGCACCATCGCCGACTTGGAAGGAGAAAAAAATATCAAGAATCCACATTTTTGAAGCCCTTCAATACCGACCGAAAAATTCTTGATAAAAAATCTCAAAATAATATTATTATTAATATAAATTAAAAATAATTTTTATTAAAATTATGACATTTGAAAAACCGGAAGAAAACGATAAACCATTTTTACACCCGGAAAACTCATCGGTAATAATAGTTCCCGAATCTAAATTGGAACAAGAAGCTAAAAAAGCGAGGGAAAAAGAAGAAAATATTGAAAAAGAAAAATTCAACGAAGAAACAGAAATTAATGGAATTAATATTGTCTGCAAATGGGACAATATTGGTCGTTACTACGCATTAGTTTTTCCTCAAATAGAACCCGGCGAAGGAACAGAAAAGAAAGGGATTTCCGATATGCTTTTCTATATTTCTGCTGATCAGGAAACAGCGAAAAAAGTTTTTGATTACGCCGTAAATATAACCCAAAGCGAACCTGATGTTTATGAAGTTTTCAAAAAATCAGAAGTATATGCCAAAAGTTTAAGATAATAAAATATAAATATAAAAATAAAAAGGCCGTCCCGTCTAGGCTGACGGCCTTTGATTTTAACTGTTCCCGTACAAACTTCTTAGTTTGTAAAGGAATTCTTTTTTCTTCTTGATTTCTTGTTGGATTCGCTCAATGTCTTCTTTTTTCAAGTGAGAGAATCTTCCTTGAAGCGAAAGATATTTTTCAACCGGTACATTGCCGGCTTCGTTTATTTCCAGCACTTTTTTTACCGCCGGTATTTTCGTATTCATAAAGAGGGAAAACGCCGGTCTGCACCCCAAGCCGCGCCAACTCGATTGTTTTCGAAGGTTCGGCTTTCCATCCGGTCGGACAGGGTGCCAAGATATGCAGAAATCTCAAACCTTGGCCGTTTAAAGCTTTGGCTTTATTCACTTTCTTCCTTAAATCTTCCGGGTAAGCGATAGTCGCTGTGGCCGCGTAAGGAATCTCATGAGCCATCATAATGGCCATAATATCCTTCTTCGGCCTGTCTTCCGGATTGTTCGTGGGGGTGGTATTTGTCCACGCGCCTTGCGGAGTCGCGGAGCTCCTCTGAATTCCGGTATTCATATAGGCTTCGTTGTCGTAGCAGACGTAGATGATGTTTTCACCTCGTTCGGCCGCGCCGGAAATCGCCTGAAGGCCGATATCGAATGTTCCCCCATCACCCGCCCAACCAATGACCGTAATATGGGATTTTCCCTTTGCTTTTAGAGAACGCGCTATGCCGCAAGCGACAGCCGCCGTAGTCTCAAAAGCGGCATGAAGCATCGGTATCTTGAAAACGGTGTAAGGGTAAGCGCCGGAGACTATAGTCCAACAGCAAGCCGGAACTACAATCTGTGTTTCCGGGCCCAAATGTCTTAAAACCATCCGCATCGCCACTGTTGCTCCACAGCCCAAACAAGAAACTAACCCGGAATTTATCTGGTCTTCTCTAAGTTCGTTATCTTTCCAGTTCATTTTAAATCCTCCTGCCAGATAGGGTCTTCCGGAGCAGAACAGGCTTTGGTCGTGTATTCGATGACTTTTGAAATCGTATCCGGAGTGATATCTATTCCGCCGATTCCCAGAATGAATTCGAATATCGAGGGACGATTAGTAATATAGTATAAACTTGACCTTACTGCTTCGGCAAAAATGCCTCGGCTGCCGAACGAAATGTTCCGGTCTATTATCGCGATTTTATTCGCGCACCGCGCCAGATTTCTGATTAAATCAGCCGGAAACGGACGGAACATTCTGATTTTCATCAAAGCGACTTCGGGATGATTTTTTAAAACCATCTTGGCCGTACCGCTGGTTGTGCCCGACGTGATGAGTAGTATTTCGGGAGACTGCGGGCCGATGTATTCAACGGCTGCATATCGTCTGCCGAAAATTTTATAAAACTCATCTGCTACGTCTACTTGAACGGAAGCGACTTCCATCATAGCCCTCTGCATATCCCGCCTAAGTTGGCTATAATGCATAGGGTATGCGTGCGCGCCGTAAGCGGCCGGATGATCATTATCAAGCTGCCAAACGGGTTTATAAGACGGGAGAAAAAAATCCACTTTTTCCTGTTCGGGAATCTCAACCGGCTCGGAAGTGTGCGAAAGAATAAACCCTTCGGACACGACCATTATCGGAAGAGAAACAATTTCGGCGATTCGGTAGGCCTGGATAACCGTATCAAGGACCTCTTGGCAATTCTCGCAGTAAAATTGGCCCCAGCCGGTATCGCGCTGCGCCAAGCTGTCGGTTTGGTCGGTGGCGGTATTCCACGGCGCGCCGACAGCGCGGTTAACGTTAACCATCACAATCGGAAGCCGCAGACCGGACGCCTGAAACAGCATCTCGTGCATTAGGAGTAATCCTTGGGAGGATGTCGCCGTGAAAACGCGAGAACCTGCCGCAGCAGCTCCGATGCAAGCGGCCATTGCCGAATGCTCGCTTTCTACTTTGATATATTCTGCCTTCAATTCGTCATCAGCCACCATTTTTGCCAAATATTCGATGATAGTTGTTTGAGGAGTAATCGGATACGCCGATAAAACTTCGGGCCGACAAAGCTTCGCTCCAAGAGCGGCAGCCATGTTGCCGGTAATCAACGCTTTCATAACTTCACCTCTCTTTCCATATCTATCGCATTCCGCGGACATTCGTTTGCGCAAATGCCGCAGCCTTTGCAGAATTCGTAGTTGATTTCGTATTTGCCGTCTTCGGTTTCTCTGACCGCGACATCAGGACAATACAACCAACAACCGCCGCAGCCGTTGCAAGCACCGCAGGAAAAACACCTCTCGGCTTCTTCTTCTATTTTTTGCTCGATTGATTTTCCTTCGCTCAGACAGCTTTCAATGAGGCTTAGTTTGCATTCCAAATGTTCAGTGTTCAAATCTTCGAAGCCAACAACCTTTTCCGAAGCGAGGGATATCTCTTTCCTCACACCCGTTTTCAGATAGGCGTCGATTTCCTGTGCCACTCTGTTTCCGGAACCGATTGCCGCCGCTACAGTACCCGCTCCGTAAAGTGAAGCGTCGCCGGCGGAAAAAACGTGTTCGAGTAGGATTTTTTCGTCGTCGTAATCGGTTATAAAAGACAAATCCGACTCTTCACCGACGGCAACAATAAGAGTGTGAGCAAAAACAGAGAAAGAGGAATTTACTATCGGAACCGGTTTCGGTCTCCCTGAAGAATCTAATTCCCCTAAACTCATTTTCAGACATCCGATTTTTAAGAGACTATCACATTCTTTTTCAACGCGGACAGGCGTCGTCGAAGGCTTTATCTCAATGCCCTCCTTCTTGGCCGCCCTCACTTCTTCCTCGAAAACCGGCATATCTTCTTCGCGTCTGCGGTAAAGAACGACGACATATCGTGCGCCGTTCATTTTTGCCGAACGCGCCGCGTCAATAGCAGTATTTCCTCCGCCGACAACGGCGACGATATCGCCAATACTGACTTCCCGGCCGAGATTTATCTTTTTAAGATATTCCAAGCCGGAAATTACTTGAGGATTACCCTCTTCTCCGTCTATTTTCAATTTTCTGCTTTTCGTGGTTCCAGTCGCGATAAGAATGGCGTCGAAATCATGCGCTATAGCCGGCCAAGTAGAACTATCGACAGCCGCCTCTCTATGAACCTCGATTCCTTCCAAAGAAAGGATGTTATTTTTAATTTCTCGCTTCAGGATGTCTTTCGGAAGCCGATAGGCGGGGATGCCAAAATACAACATTCCGCCAAGTTCTTTTTCCGTTTCAAAAATCTCCACCCAGTGACCCATCCTGCGCAGCTGATAAGCGCAACTCAAACCCGCTGGTCCTGCGCCGATAATCGCTATCTTTTGGCGCGTAAGCAATTTGGGCGTCAATTCTTGATAACCTTCTGGACGCCAGCCGTTTTTTAGGCCGAGGTCTCCCAAAAACCTTTCGATGGTGTTGATACGAATCGCCTGTTCCCATTCGCCTCGCAAGCAATCAGTTTCACAAGGATGAGGACAAACTCTTCCCAAAACCGCTGGCAAAGGATTTGTTTCGACAAGTATTTGCCATGCTCTTCGAATCTCTCCGCTTTTTGCCAGCTGGAGATAATCCCGAATCCGGTTTGAGATAGGGCAAGCGGCCCGGCAAGCGCTGTTTTTAGTCCGAATCTCGGGCCGCAGCGTCCGCCAGTCGCCGGTCTTAAACGCTTCCAGGCTGCTTTTGTCTGACTTTGGCAATAGAATCGAGTTTCTATCCACAGTTTTCACCGCCTTCCTCAAATATTTTAATCTGAATCTGTTCGTAAGCCTCTTCGCAGGCGCAAAGATTATCTTTTACTTTTTTGTCGATTTTTTTGGAAATCGCTTCGAGGACGGACACAAGTTTTACCGCGCCCGTTACTTTGGCAACTGCCCCTAAAATCGTCGTGTTGACTATCGGCGCCTTTTCGGAGCCAAGCTTTTTGCTAAGAGCGATACTGGTTGCGTCAACCGTAGCTATACGATTAGAACCCAAATGTCTGTAATTTTCGGGCGGCTGATCGGTATTCAAAATAAGCAAACCGTCCTTTTCCAAACCAGCGGTAACCTTCACCGTTTTGACCAGTGAAATATCAAGAACGATGACGCAATCCGGCTGATAGACATTGGAATGGTCGGTAATCGGCTCATCGTCAATCCGGCAAAAAGCCGCCACTGGAGCGCCTCGTCTTTCCACTCCAAATTGAGGAAAAGATTGAACTTCTTTGCCTTCAAGAAACGCCGCCAAGGCAAGCACTTCCGCCGCCGTTACTGCTCCCTGACCACCTCTTCCGTGAAATCTGATTTTAAGCATTTTTATTACCCCTTCAAATCAAAATTTTTTCAAAAAACTCTGTCTCATTTTCAATCTATTCATACTACCGAAAACTTAATTTGTCAACAAAAAAAGTGAAACAAAAAACCGCCAAGTTTTGACGGCTTTTTTAGCGGAATTTTAATTGCGAAAATAAAAACGAATTGGACGGATTAAAGCGCTTACGGCCCGGAAAGTTATTTTAAAACCAAGTTTAATGGGAACAAACAACCATCCTAAAACTTCGTTGGCATTAGCCATACGCCCGCCTATCCATTGGAAAACAGGCTGGAAAATATGCAACCATCTGACCCGACTGTAAACCACGGTCAAAATCATGATGCCGGCAGAAATTACAAGCTTCATACTGCCGCCGATTTTTAATCCCAGAAACTCGTCTAAAAGCAGTTGAAGACCGATACTTAGCACGAGCAAGTATGCCGCAGGCTTAAGAATGGGCTCCTTAGTAATCAGATAAGCAAAAATTCCTGCCGCAAACCGCATCGTGAAAATCCCGATGGCCACGCCCATCATAACGATGTATAAATTATTCGAAAGAGCAACGACGGCTACCACGTTATCCAAGGAGAAAGCCAAGTCGGCCAATTCCACAGCCAGAACCGTTGCCCAAAAACTCTTGCCCTTTACGCTTTTAGCCGCTACTTCCGCGTCATCGCCGGCTTTCGACAATCCGAGATTCTCAAAAGCCAGTTTAATCAAATACGCCGCACCCAGGAATTTAAGGAAAGCGTTGTGAATAATAAAGCTGGCCATAATGAGCATAAGACCCCGGCCAATGTAAGCGCCCAGAAGGCCGACTCTTAAGGCAGCCGAGCGTTGGCCGCCGAGAAGGCGGTGAGCCGAAGTGCCGAGAAACTTAAGAGGACCCGGCCAGGGTATTTTCTCTTTTGCCGGAAGTACGGAAACCATGGCCCCCAAAACAGCAGCATTATCAATGGACAAAATGCCTTCCAGAAAGATTACCTGGATAATTATCGAGAAAAAACTGAAATTGAGTAACATCAACCCTCCTGTAATTCGCGGTAAATTAGAATAAATTAAAAATTTCTCAAGGAACAAATACCTTATACTAATACATACTCTCCGGAAAAGCAGGCGTCAACCCCGTTAGAAATTCAGCTGAACGCCGATAATCTTAATTGCGCTACTGCGAATCCGCCTTACGGCTCTGGCTAGCAAAAATACAGAAGCATGTTGAAAATTTCTAACGGGGTCAATTTGAAAAAACAAAAAAATCGGGCATTTCTGCCCGATTCAATATTAAGAATCTACTCTTTACAACTGCAAGATGGTTTTCTTGCTTTGTAAATTATAAATATTATCGTTAAGCACTGGAATACGCCGATCTATTTCGACTATTTCCGCAGGAATTTTAGCAAGACGCTCGTCGCAATCTTTTATGCTATTTTGAAGATTCTTAAGGGGACTCTCTAAATTCCTCCTTTCTCTAACAGATTCAGCTCTTATCTCAATCAACACATTTATCCGTGAATCTTTTATACTGTCTCTAAACATCTCCATCCCATAAACTCTTGGGCTCGCGAACATCTTCACATATTTTTTAAAGTCTTTCTCTTTAAGTTTTTTAGCTTGAGTGACACCTTTTTTCTTGGCCCAATAGTAATAACCATTCAAATCTTCAATGAAAGACCCTATGTCCATTTCTTCGGCGGGGTCATATTTTTTGCACAAAATCCATTCCATGCGTTCAATGGAAAGCAATAGTTTGCTGCCGAAATAACCGTTCCAGGCTTCTATAAAATCATTAATCATAATGATGAACGTCGAATTTTCTTCAGCCTCTTCAATCAGTTCGCCTAAATGACTTACATAGTCCTTCAAATCCGTAATCTCTTTTTCTAAAGATATTTTTTGCTGGTCGTACTGCTGAACATATTGTACCTTTGCCTTTTCCAATTCGCCTATCTGGCTAGTCAAAAATTCTTTTCTGCTTTTCAAATGCTCCAAGGCCGTCTTGTAAGACGACATTGTTTCGTTTATTTTGACAATGGCATTCCTTTGCTTTTCTTCCTTGGCTTCAAGTTTCAGCTCAACTCGGAAATCTTTAGGATCATCTGCATTGACCCATTGATAACCGGATGCCGGTTGTAATTTCCCATCGGCGCTCCTGATTACATTGGGATAACTGCTTTTAGTAGAAGGACTTCGGATGGATGCGCGTGAATCCCCTTTTAATAATCCATTCTGGATTTTCTGCAAACTGTCCCTAATAGGATAAAATATCCTGCCGTTGATTTCTTCGGCGATTTCCTTGGCGATTTTCTCGCCTACTTTAAGACGTTCAATTAAGCGAGGAACGTACTCGTCGATTCGAGTGAATCCCAGCATTACCAATCCGGTTTCATCGGCCAATTCTCCGATTTTATCAATCATCAATTTATGATTTTCTCCTATTTCGCGGATAATATCGGCCGTGTCAACGCTCAAAATCGCGTCCTGAATGTCCTTGGGCAGATTTTGGTAGCTCTCCATTAATTCTTCGTTTGTGTAACCGGTCCTAATGGAAAACTTCTTTCCTTCTGTTTCATCAACGCCACCCTCCTTAAGGGCATCCTTAAGGTCATCAAAACCCTCCTTAAATGCATCCTTAAGGTCATCAAAAAAATCATCATTAAACCTGATTCTACCATCTTTCTCAATTTCTCCATGTTCATATCTCCACATCTTTTTTCTCCTTTGCTTGTTATTTTTTTTCAAAAATCTTTATTTGCTATGATTTTACCATAAAAACAAAAAGGCGTCAAGCTTTTGACGCCTTTTCGGGAAATACCCAGTAAAATCGCCTTTATTCTTCCTCTTCTCCTTCCTCGCTCAAAAAATCCAAAACAGCCTTGTCCATTTCTTTTACACCTTCCTTTTCGATTTTTTTCATCTCCCCGTCCAAATCCATTTCATCCAATTCTTTGGCAATTTTATCGGCATCGGAAATAATCTTTGATGTCTTTTTATCAAATTCATCGCCGGATTTTTTGATGTCGTCGGCCAGCTGTTTTGCCTGCTTAATTAAATCTTGCGCTTGATCCGTCATATTTAAACTCAATTAGATTTCTCTTTTATAAAATCTCTGAATGTCTTCACGTCTTTTTTAAAGTCTTTCTCTTTAAATTTTTTATTGATGCCTCTTTTCCTGCTCAAACGAAAATAGTATTCATCCAGATCTTCGATAAAAGCTCCCAAACCCATTTTTTTGGCCGAATCGTAATTTTCGGGGAGAACCTTTTCCATACCTTTGACGGATAAGGATAACTCGCTTCCAAAATAACGATTCCAAACTTCAATAAAGTCACTAATCGTGAATTCCGGCTCTTTCTCGACTTCTTTCTTTTTTTCTTCTCCCCCGGCTTTCTCTACTTCTTCCTCCACTCCATCTGGCCGGGATTCTGTCGTGCTTTTTTCTCTTTCCGACACGGCTGTTTCCATAATCTTTGGATGCATAATTAACCAAATCTCTTTTTCTTTATTTCTCCACGGACTTGCCTTATAATCAGTTTTTGCAATTTGATGCCCTATCCTTGCTTCCTCTTTTTCTCTTTTATTGATATGTTTCTCATTTTTATTTATTTTTCTTTGAAGCTCTTTAATTGCGGCCCGACCGCGCTTCCTGTCAGCCCTGAAAGAATATTCTTTTATCTCTTGTTCCAACTTTCTAATTTTTCCAGCGTTTTCCCTTTGTTTGGTCTTAAAATCCCCAATTTCAGAAGTCAACTTTTCCTTCTGTCCTCTTAAATCTCCTAATTTTTTCTCGTAAGGCTCGAGCTTTTCTTTCATCCTATCAATAATATTTTCGCAAATACGGTTTCTTTTTGTTTCGTAAACGCCTTTTTTTTGGTTGCGGAACTCTAATTTCGCCTTGATTTTATCCGCACTTACTCCTTCTTTTCCAATTTCTCTTTCTAACTCTTCTTTGTGACTGTTCGCTTTTGATAATGATTTTACATCAAACGGTAGGCCAGATTTTTTAATTTTTTCCATATCCACATCATATCCTTCTTTCCGCTCTATTAGACGCTCAATTTCCTTCTGCTTTCCTTCTAGCTTAAATTTCAACATTGATGCCTTTCCGTGGTGCGAGCCGAATTTTTTGTCGTTGAACATTATGCGAGCCCTATCAACAGTGTTCTCTTTTGCACCTTTATATAAATCGATTGTAAATTCCTTGGTTTTGTCGGAAAGTTTTTCGAAAAAACTGCGATTGTCAGCGTCGGGAAAAATCTCCGCCGTCTCTTTTTTCTCCGGCGCCTCCTTAGCTTCCCCTTTCCCTACAACCGCCTCTTCCCCTTCTTTCCTAGATTCTACCTCGGGCTTTTTTTCTGCTTTTTCACGATCTTTCTTCATTAATATTGCAATATTTTCTTTATAAGGAGCGTGCGGGTCAAGGCCTTCGGTTACAAATCTTTCACGATACTTTATCATTCTTGCGCGATTTTCAGCATAAGTTCCATCTGGATCAAGACCTTCTGCAATTGCTTGCGCACGCGTCTTTGCCTCCACCGCCGCATTATTTGCTTCTTGTTCGGGAGTTAAAGGTCTCTCGCCATGTGTAGTAGCAATTATTTCTTCCGCTTTCTCTTTACTCTTTAACTCTGATTCCCTTAATAAAACTGCTTCTTGTTGAGAAATTAATTTCCCTCCAGCTATTTTCTCTTTAATCGCCTTCTTTTCTCTAAGTTCTTGAAGAAATTTTCTATTCTCCTCTAATGTTTTAGGACTGAGCTTTCTGCCTTGTTCTCCTATGGGAGCTGCCGCTTCAATTAGAGACTTTTCGGCTCCTTCTGTCTCCGGTTTCACTGCTTCTTTTTTGTTCATTTCATAAGACTCTGCCATATGTTTATATTAACATATCTCGTTTGAAAATGCAAGGCCCTTAAATAAAAACAGTGGCTTTGAGCCGCCTAAAATCTATTTACGTTACGCCGACACCGGACGTCGCGATGTGAAAAGCCGCCCCGCTCCGCCAAATGGCGGATGCGGGGCGGCTTTTCTTAATAAAATAGATAGACTTCTGTTTTACCTTTTTTAACGCGTCAATCCTTCTATAGCCGCTTTGATGTTTTGTAAAACACTTGCCATTTGTTCAAGCTCGGAATTTTCAATAAATAACTGACACAATAGAAAACGCTGCGTCGCTAACATCATAGATTGTCACCGGGTCTTCGGCTCCTGTGGTTGCGCAATTCGTTACGGAAATACTGCAAGTTCCAACTCTCATCCAATATTGTCCTGGTTCAGTATAGGTCGGAATTGTCCAAGATGCGCTACCGGGGTTGCCCGACACGTTCACTAAATTCTTCATTATAAGAAGTTTTCCTGTATTATCAACTAAATCCAATACTATGCGCGTAACATTGGACGATTTCCAGATAATATTATAAGTAGAGCCGAGTTTAAAAACCTCCCCTCCATTCGGCGAAAGGATAGTGATGGAGGGAGGGGGCACTTCTCCTACATTCACACTAATACTGGTTTTTGCTGAAAGTCCTTTGTTGTCGGTAACTGTGAAGGTTAGTTGATAGATACCGGTATAATCGTAAATATGACTGAAGGTGGCAGTTTGAGTATAGGTAGTTGGATAATAGCCACTAGCGGTCTGCTGGCTGTCTCCCCAGGAAACGGAATAAGTTAAAACTCCTTGCTCTGGGTCGCTGGCTTTAACTGTCCAGGTGCCATTTTCAAACATTCTTAGGGTGTTTGGGCCAGTGACTTCAGTGATTGTCGGCGGCTGATTAGTACTTTCCGTTGGTTGATTAGTGCCGGCCGACACAATACTGAAAGTAAACGACTTATTTATTTGTCCGGGCCTAGAACACCCTAGAGAAGAATTTGAACAGTAAAGCGCAGCTTCGATTTTATATATTTGCAAGGTATCATCAGAGGGCACTGTCATTGTTACATTCCACAGTCCGGTGTTTGAATCATAACTGGCGTTAAAGGATTGATACATATCGCCGATTTTAACGGTTTCTATCGGATTGGTTTTTTGCATCCAAGCCTGAACATTAAATCCTTTTGTGGGCACGGCAATAGAACCGTCAGATGCTACACCTTTCACGCTGAACTTTATCGTTTGACCAGGGAGTATAGGTTGACTGACCGCCTATAATTTCTGCCGAAAGAGCTGTCAGTTGATTTCCGGTCGATGGAAGGACGGTGATGGAGGAGGGGATAGCTGGAGTTCCCGCTGCCACAATAGAAAACGGCGCGTCGCTGTCATCCAGCGTATTTAGATTATCGGCGTCAACAATGCGAATCGCGTAATCGTTTCCGCTGGGCAAGGTGGAGGGAATTGTCCATTTATAAAAACCTTGATTCGGCATTATATTGGAAACTACTCCCTCCTTGTCGGGATAAGTATCGCTTCCCTTTCGTAATTTAATATAGACGCGAGAAACGTTTTGGTAATTCCATTTGATAATCTGCGTTGAACCTCCTGTCCAAATTTCTCCTCCGTTCGGCGAAAGGACTGTGATAAGGGAAGAAGTGACTGGGGTGACCGAAGTGGTTGGGACTGGAGTGATTGGAACTGGAGTAGTTAGTGTGGTTTGGGTAGATGCTGGAGCAGAAACGGCGCATTTGAATTCGGCATATTCGTTATTTCCGTCCATTGTGGTATAAGCATAGCCGCCACAAGTGCTTTTCCAAGTTATCTGCTCACCTTTTGCGCCTTTCACGTCAACCACGCAAGCGCTGATGTCGGCGCAGTTGGAACCACTTGAAGAATAACATTCCTGCTTAGTCGTTGAATCGTGAAAAAGACATTTAACCTGTTCGGAAACAGTAGGAATAGAGACGGGAGTGGCGGGGACAGGGGCAATCGAAGCCGGAGGAACAACACATTTTATCACCGGACAACCCTGGTTGTCTTTCTCGCCGGTGTTTTGGGGCGTGTATCCTATTTCACAAGTGAGAAACACATTGCAGGCCGGAGTAGAGGTAACCGGCGAAGCAGTTGCGCCGCATCCGTAAAGTTTGTTTAATTTCGCTCGGGTGGCCTTGCCAACATAACCGGTGCCGTATTTCAGGCCCGAAGGAGTTAAAATTTCATCAAGATATTTCTGTTGGAAGCCGGAAACTGCCGAAGCAGTTGATTCGCCAAAGTCATAGTTATTCTTTTCATCTGAGTCAATCGCAAATCCTTCTTTTTCCAATATTTTTTGGAGCCACTGAACTTCAGAACCCTGATTTTCTACCCCTAAATTGTAGGAAAAAGTATGACAGTCAGCGGCAATAGCACATCCGTAAAGTTTGTTTAATTTCGCCCTTGTTGACGCACCGAAAAACCCGGTACCGAAGCTTAAACCATTGGGAGTCAGAATCTCGCTTCTGTATTTCTCTTGAAAACCGGTAACTACGGAGGCAGTGGATTCGCCAAAGTCGCTGTTATTCTCTTCATTTGAATCAATCGCGAATCCTTCTTTTTCCAATAATTTTTGGAGCCATTGAACTTCTGAACCTTGGCTTCCCACTCTCAAATTGGCAGAAAAAGTGTGGCAATCCTGCTGAGTTTGCGCGTATGAACTGTTCGGCATATCACCGAACCAAAAAACCGAAAGTATTAATGCCGACGCCAGGAAGATGCCTGTCAATAAAATTATTTTTCTATTCATAGTTTTTTTATTAAAAATTAGTTTGTAATGCTTTTATTATAAGAGCAATTCAAAAAAAGCGATATCCTCTAAGGAAATCGCCGATACGCATAAATGGTTAAGTTAACTAGTAAACTAATGACTAAAATGGATTTTTTGCGCCGCGGACTTCAAAGTGAACGTGGCATCCGGTGCTATTGCCTGTAGCACCCTCGTAACCAATAACCTGACCTCGGGCTACGTTCCAACCAATGCCGACAACAGTCGAAATCATATGAGCATACAAAGTTTGTGTGCCGTTGTCATGGTTAATAATTATAAAATTTCCATAACCACCGTTCCAACCGCCGGTACGGTCTGCAATAACTTCACCCGAATGAGAAGCGAGAACGGGCGCGCCGCAGCCGTAATTACTAGCCAAGTCCACGGCATTATAACCATGAAGTCCTTGAGTTTTATAGTAATCGGCAAGAGGCGGAATATAATAATCAGTATAATAAGGTCCGCTTCCTCCACGAAGAGTAGGAGTATAAGTCGAGGAAGGAGCTGCGGCCTCGCCACTGGGAATAATAATTGTCGTGCCCACAACAAGAGACTGGTTCGGAGATAAATCATTAAATTTAACAATCTCATCCGTGTCGCCTTTCCATTTCTTGGCGATGCTTGCTATCGTGTCTCCTTCTTTGACTTCGTAACGAATGCCCGAAACCGGCAAAATAATAAGAGTCTGGCCTTCGGTGATAATGTCGCCACGATTAAGATTGTTTGCCCAAATAATAGTATTCACACTTACGCCAAACATTTCCGCAATTTGAGCCAGATTGTCTCCCTTTTGGACTACGTAAATACTGATTTGGTCTGACGGAACTTTGTCTACGATATCGGCTATACTTCCTTCCGGTCCTACCACCGCTAAAAGCGAATTTTCATCAACGATTGTAGGAGGATCCGCTCCTCCCAAAGCGGTCGGCAAATCGAAATTCAGAGGAGCTTGCAATACAGGCATAGTTTGAGAATTTCCGGATTGGAACAAGCCGGTATCTGCTTCATTGCCTCCTAACCAATTAATAACGGAAGAAAAAATACTTGCTTCGGCGGAATTCAATATAGCAAAACCGAAAAGTGAAAAAATAAAACAAAACACTAAAAACTTCTTTAATCTAAGAAGCCTTAAAAATGCTATTTGATTATTCTTCGCATCCTTTTTCACCCCTGTATAACGGGGACTAGAAGGAGACGTTTGATTGTCTAAAATATGCCTAAAATATAATCAGCACGACGGCTCTTCCTACCGGAATTCCCGGGTACTAAACTATATTTTGTTACTGTTATTTAAAGACTAAAATTAGTGTATCGGCAATCAACCTTGGCCAAAACTCTATATTTAAAGCCGTTTTTCAGAAAAAGCGGCCATTTCCGATACAACTTTAGTCTACCTCGGCAGAAGTCAAAAGTCAATCAACTTATCCACAAACCTCTCTTTGGGCCTGAAAGGAAATTCCAAGGCGGTTTATTTGAAATTTGCCTTGAAATTTGTGATTTTGACGAGGTTATACTAATCTGAACCTATGGATTTACTAAAAGGGCTAAATAAAGCCCAAAAAGAAGCGGTTCGTTCAATAAAAGGCCCTCTTTTAGTCGTCGCCGGAGCAGGAACCGGAAAAACAAAAGTCATCACCTACCGCATTGCCCACCTCATTGACCAAGGCATCGCGCCCAAAAAAATTTTGGCCGTTACCTTTACCAATAAAGCCAGCCAGGAGATGGCAGAGCGCGTTAATAATTTAGTGGGCTCGGAAATCGGAAATTATCCGACCATAGGAACTTTTCATTCTATAGCCGCGGATATTTTAAGAAAATACGGAGAACATATCGGCATCTCTCCCCGCTTTTCAATTTTAGACGAGAAACAAAGTCTTGAGATAGTAAAATCCGGCATTGAGGAATTAGGTTTGGACCAGAGGCAATTCCGACCGTCAACAATCCAAAATCTTATCTCGCAAAAAAAATCGCGTTTTACCGAACGGGAAGACGCGGCGGAAACAAGCGACTCCGCTTTCGAGAAAGCCACGGAGGACACAGATTTTTTCCCGAAAAATTTAAATTCAATTTTAGAAAACTATAACGGACGCCTGAAAGCGCAAGGGACTCTTGATTTTGACGATTTAATCCAAAAAACCGTTCTGCTTTTTGAACGCTACCCCGAAATTTTGCGAATTTACCAGGAAAAATGGCCGTATATTCATATTGACGAATACCAAGACACTGATAGAGCCCAGCATCGATTAGTTCAACTTTTAAGTGAAGCGGAAAAAAATATTTGCGCCGTCGGGGACGAAGACCAAAGCATTTACGGTTTCCGGGGAGCGGATTTTACGAACATTTTGAATTTTGAAAAAACCTGGCCCGATTCGAAGCTTGTCACTCTCGAAAGAAATTACCGCTCGACTCAAAAAATCCTTGATGCCGCCAACGCGGTCATTGCAAAAAATAAATTGCGGCGGGAAAAAAATCTTTTTACAAAAGAAAAGGCGGGCGTCAAACTGGAAGCATTCGAAGCGGAAAGCGAAAAAGAAGAAGCGGATTTTATCGCGAAAAAAATAAAAAGCATGCTCCAAAAAGAAACTCTGCTTTCTCCGATAGCCGTATTATGCCGCGCCAATTTTCAATTCCCTGCTTTTGAAGAAGCTTTCCTGAAATATTCTCTCCCCTATCAAGCCGCGACAAACCAGGACGCCCTTCTTGGCGAACGGCAACCGGTTCGTTTGATGACCGTTCATGCCGCAAAAGGGCTTGAATTCAAGCATATTTTCATCCCTGGGCTGGAAAAAGGACTTTTCCCGTACGCACCGACTGAAGAAGAACGGCGGCTATTTTATGTCGCTCTGACCCGCGGACAAGAAAAAGTTTTCCTTTCTTTTGCCCGTTTTCGCACGGTTTTCGGTGCCAAGCAAATCAATCAGCCGTCTCAATTTTTGACGGATATTCCCGCTCATCTGATAAAATGGCTTTAACAAAACTGCGTAAAATTAAAAGGCCCGACCATTTTGGCCGAGCCTTTCCTTGATTTTTTTTGGAAGCTTACAACGTTTACTGAATGTAATCATCTAAAATCTCCAACCGTCATCATAGAGTTCAGCAGTCGCATTTCTTTTAACTTCTTTGCCCTCTAGCTCTAGGAGTGATTTCCAAAAATTTCCCGGAGAGTCAAAAGAAAAAGAGTTTGAGACTTTCGTTGTTTTGAATTTTTCGCGGAAAGGTAACGTCGTCCAGCATCTGCCAACGGGAGTGAGTTTTAGTATCACATTGTATTCAATCTTTGCGACATTTCCGTTTGTTTGAATACCCGTAACTTCTACTACCTGAACTTCAGCAAGAATAAAGATATTGACACTATCCTTATCTTGAGGAAGAAGAAACTCTTTTCCTTTGTCGGTAATAGTGATATTTAGATCGTCACCCTTACGAACGACAGATATAAATCCTTCAGCTTCAAGATTCTTTACTGTCTTCTTTACATCCTCACTACCAGAGCATGTCCCTGGGCCATTCCAACACATGTAACCATAGTGGGCACCGAGCACCCCGTAAAGAATGCCTGGATAAAATTTTTCGTTGAGCATCTTCTTCGCTTCATCTCTGCTCAAGCTCTTTGCCTCCGAATAATTTACTGCCATCACCACCAAAATCATTGCAACCAATACCATTAAAATTCCTTTTAAAGTTTTCATTTTCCTTCCTCCTTTTGATTTTTTTGAATTTTCGCTTCGCTCTTTTTTCAAGGATACGATTTAAATACATTATAGCATATCTCTATTTCTTGTCAAGAGTAAATACCTCTTTGCGGATTCAGAAAATAAGGCTTAAAATAAAGACGTAGGGCTAAAAAGATAATCCTTTTCCTAATATGAGATTTAAAAAATATCTGGGGCAGCATTTTCTCAAAAATAAAAATGTTGCCGAAAAAATCATAGAAGCGGCGAAAGTCGGTAAAAATGATATTGTATTGGAAGTCGGGCCGGGCAAAGGCAGCCTGACCGAATTGCTTATCCAAAAAGCCAAACAAGTTATTGCCGTTGAAAAAGATAAAGAATTAGTGGATTTTCTAACGGACAAATTTAAAGACAATCACAATTTAAAAATTGTCCATGACGATATTTTAAAATTTAGACCTCAAAATTTTCCACTCAAACCTCACAAATATAAAATTGTCGCTAATATTCCTTATTACATTACTTCCCGATTTCTGCGGCAATTTTTGGAATCAAATTGCCAACCAGCGCTAATGGCCCTAATGGTTCAAAAAGAAGTAGCCGAAAGAATTATTGCCAAATCCGCCAACCGGCGGAGGAAAGAAAGCCTTTTGTCCATTAGCGTAAAGGCTTATGGACAGCCGCGCATCATCGCCAAAGTCCCGGCCAAAAATTTCTCGCCTCCGCCAAAAGTTGATTCGGCCATTATCGTAATCGGAAATATTTCCAAAGATTTTTTCAATCCGCTCCGCCAGTTGGCGGACGACAAAGTAGATGGCGGAAACAAGATTTTAGAAGAAAAATTTTTCAAAATATTAAAACTCGGCTTCAGCCATAAAAGAAAACTGCTCAAAAATAATCTTGGGGTTGAAGCAAAAATTCTCCAAAAATGCAAAATCCCGCCTTTGGCGCGGGCGGAAGAATTATCTCTCGAAGATTGGAAATGCCTCTACAAACAAATACCTGATAACGAATAATAACAGTATTCTGCTTGGCTGTTGTTTGTTATTAGTCATTTGTCATTTATCACTATTGACTATCCGCAACCGCAAATGCCTATAGCGATCCCAAATTGCAGGTTTAGGAAATTTACAAACAGAATTTAAACAACCTAACTCGGATACATTGCATGTGATCGAACTTATAAGACCGTAACCACAATCCGTATAATACATAATAGTTTCCCCCACATAACCAGTACCGCAATTACAGCATATTGGCCAAGGAGTATTTGAGCCAGAACCAGTGCTTACGCCTTGCCTATAACAATCGCTTCCTAGAGCCCAAGCTATTTTAGTTCCGAAAATATTTTCTAAAAGAATGCTCAACTGTTGTGCCCAGAGATTTCTTTCGTCCTTCTGAAGTTCCGGAAGTACCATTTCAAGTCCATGCCTGAAGTTTTTTGCCTGTGACTCGTCAATTATATTTTTAGCGAGAGCAAAATCCATCATTCTATAGGCAAAAGCATAAATTTCTTTTTCCGTTTTAAATTCAAATTTCTCCGATGTCGCTAAAAAACCTTGTTGGCGCATGAATTGTTCTATTCCCTTAAGAGCGTCTAGATAATAATCAGGATAAGCAATCTTAAACCACTCTTCGTCGGTTAAAACCCGTCTCGGCTTTGCCGGCTGTAAAAATTCCTGGGTTGGCTGTTCCGGCGCTTCGGTTTTAGCAGGTGCGGAGAATGCGGCTTTAGGAGCGGAAACAGGAGGATTAGTTAAATCAGAAAACCGCTTTAAAAAATCATTCTTAATTTTCTCGCTTTCTTGGTCAATAAATGGCTTAAATTCGGGTTCTTTTGGAGTTCCAAGCTCTGCCGTCCGCGGCAAGATTCCGGACGTTTCAGACGATTGCTTTTGCCCTCCGGCCACGATTTCCTGCCCGCCATCCTTTCCCGGCTCCAACGCCAACCGCCAAACAAAAAACAAAAAAACTGCCAGGCACGCTACCAAACCGCCCAAACCCAGCTTAAACCAATTACTCCGCCATCTTTTCATATTTTCATTATACCTCGACTCAAAGAAAAATCCTTGCCTTTATTTATCCACAAAAACCGTTTTTTTAACATACGTTAAAAAAACCAATAGTGGTATAATAAAGAAGGTGTAATATCACCAAGATTTTGCTCTATTTACCAAATAAAAAATTTATTTTGGTGAGCATTATAAGCCTCCTTATTATCGGTGGCGGATTTTTGATTTTTAGAAATCCAAGTAAAACGCAGAAACCCGTTGAGAAACAAACAGCCGGAGGACCAATCATCGCGCAGGAAACAGCCAAAGACAGCGACAATGACGGCTTAAAAGATTGGGAAGAGGCTCTCCGGGGAACCGACCCGAATAACCCCGATACGGACGGCGATGGCACGCCCGACGGCCAAGAAGTAAAAGAAGGCCGCAACCCGCTCGTGGCCAGTAAAGACGGCAAAACCGATAAATTGCTGGATTTTAAACCCGAAAAAACTGAATCGGCTTCGTCTTCGGAAGCCACACCTACTCTTACCGAAGCCCTGAGCCAGGAATTTATGGCCGAGTACTTGGACGCAAGAGCACAAGGAAACGGCAAAGTCAGCGACAGCGACAAAAGCAACATCCTGCAATCCTTCACCGGGACCCTCGACACATTCGGAAACGGGCAGGAAAACTACATCGCTTCCGACATCAAACTTTCCGCGAACGACGACCAAAACGCAATAAAAGATTACGGCAACAATCTTGCTCTTATCATTAAAAAATATTTTGATCCGCTTCCGGAAACCGAAATGACGGTTCTAAAAGATGCGCTACTGACGGAAAGCGAATCGGATTTTAAAAAACTGAAGCCGATTGCCAGCGCTTATCGCAACACCGCCAAAGAAATGGTCTTTTTAAATACACCCAAAAGTTTTTCCGATTTTCATCTGGAATTAATAAATCGCTTCAACAACATTGCCAAAGAAATCGATGCGATGCAAAAAACGCTTAGCGACCCTGCCCAGTCTCTTGTAGCGGTAAAAAACTACCAAAAAGATTCCATTATGGCTTACTTAATTCTGAAAAACCTGAACGGCTATTTTACAACCAAACAAGTGGTTTTTGCCGTTAATGAGCCTGCAACGCTTTTTAAAATTTATTTAGAGAAACCAACGCAAAATTAATATGAAATTGCCTGATTACTCCAAAAAAATAACGGCTGAGTGCGTCATCATATTGATATTACTGCCCAGCATTTTTTTCGCTTTTCCCAGAAAGGCTTCCGCAACGGTGCCAGTCAGCGATTCGTCCGTTTATGCAGAAGCAATCCAAACGGTAAGCACCCTCGGGAGTATTTACAGCACGCTGTCGAGCGTCTGGAATACAGCCAAAGACATTTACGGTTCAGTGGCTTCTCTCCAGAACAAAGAGTATATCCTCGACCCCATTGTTAAAACTCTTGCCCACTATCTGCTGCAAAGCCTTACTAAAAGCGTCGTCAACTGGATAAAAAGCGGTTTTCAGGGAAGCCCGCTTTTTATCACAGACTTCAATCAATATTTAAAAGACGCGTTTGACCAGGGAACCGGCATTTTTATGAAAAAATTTTTGAGTCCGGATGTTTATAATGCAATCTGCTCCCCTTTCCGAGCCCAGCTCCGTTTAGCTCTTACAAACTACAATAACAATTACTACGACTACGGAAAAAGAATGAGTTGCACCTTGAGCTCAATCTCCGGCAACGCAATAAATTTCGGCGATAGTTTTAATAACGGCGGGTGGAGCGCATTTCTTGCGATAACCGGAAGCAGCCAAAACGACCCTTATGGCGCCTATATCACTTCCTTTAACCAAATGAGAGCGCAACAAGTGGCCGCCCAATTAAACGTCCAAACCCAAAGCATCTTCAACTCGGGATTTTTGTCGGTGAAAAAGTGCGCAGAATATTCTACTAATCAGTGGACTTACGAATCAACATGCATAAGGTACACGACTACTTCGCCGGGCAAATGGGTGGAAAGCGAACTTGCGAACGCGACCGGTATAGATTTTCACGAATTAGCTCTTGCTGACGAAATCGACGAACTCATCTCCGCTCTGCTCTCCGAATTGATGACTTGGGCCGTAAGCGGCGGAAGCGGGAACGAAGGCATTTCCGGTTCAAATTATACGCCAACGAACCCCGGTCAAGGCAACCAAGTTCTACGGAACAGGGTTGAAACTTCTCTCGATGACAGTATTGCTTCGGAAAATTCCTTTAAAAATATTATGCAGACCGATGTTATCAATAAGCTAAACGACACAGTTGCCAAATACAACGAAGCAAAAATATGCTATCAAGCGCAAAGCAGCGAGGAGGTCAATTCCCCTGCCAATTTGGCAATTACCGAGATTACTTCAAAGGTCGAGCTTATCCAAAACATTGTCATACCTCGCATAAATAGCGGAATAGCCGAGGTTGACCCGATGGTCGAAAAATTAAAAGACATCAAGTCGCGGCTTCCGGATGTGAATTCTTCGACTTTTTCGGCTGATCTTGCCAGTCTTAACCAGGAGTACAGCATCCTCACACCTTCGCTCCACAAAGTTTCCAACGCCCAAGACGAATTTAACAACGCTAAAGCCAGTTTAACAGACGCGCAAAACTACCTTACCACCTGTCAAGCTTCAACTCCTGCCCCCACCGTTCCCACTCAATAAAAATTAAGCCGATAAAATGCTTTCTAAAAAAACAATAAATTATATCTTAATAACGGCTGTGATTTTAGGAATATTCTTCAGTCCTTTCTTGGTTAATATAGCCAAAGGCAGTGGCGCAACCCAAAACGACTGGAATGCAAAACCCGCAGAAGTATCAACTCCTAATTTATGGACTCTCCTTTCCGACCCGGCAACCGCAGTGGTAAATCTCGTTTATCAATTTATTTATTATGTTCCTTTTAAAATCGCTTCGGCGTTTTTATATTTTTCCAGTTTTATTTTAAGCCAAAGCGTCACTCTTTCAATCACCGGCAGCACTTTTAGCAGTTTACTTAGCGACCCAACCAGCGCGGTAAACGTGGGTTGGGGCCTGTGCCGGGACATAGTCAATCTTTTTTTGATTTTCATTCTTCTTTACATTGCCATTGCCACTATCCTGCAAGTTTCCGGATACGGAGCAAAAGAACTTTTGGTTTCCCTTATTGTTATCGCGTTTTTAGTGAACTTCAGTTTGGTGATAACTAAACTGGTTGTTGACGCTTCAAATATTTTGGCAGTGGAATTTTATAACAGTCTTGCCGCGGGCTCGAGTTCTTCTACTACCGTTAATGTCGCCGACTCGTTCATAGAAGGCTTGAATATCGAATTAAATTGTTTCAGATGCGGGCATCTTGCCTTCTTCCCAAAATTCGTTTGACCCAAGCACAAGCAATGATTTTGACCAAACAATAAAAATGCTCCTTGCGGTCAGTTTCGGCTGTATTATTCTTGCGATTGCCGGATTCATATTCTTAGTCGCCGGCATTCTCTTTGTCATCCGGATGGTAGTTTTGATGATTTTAATGGTTTTCGCTCCGCTCGCTTTTGGCGCTTACGTCCTTCCTAGCACCAAAAAGCACTTTACGAAATGGTTGCATACTCTCTTTGAACAATCTTTTTTCGCACCGGCAATGCTTTTCATGCTTTGGTTTACCGCTACCGTTATAAATAGCGGTTTTATCAAAAAAGCACTTAATCCAGCTGGGACAAATTCGGCGTTGTCTTACGCGGCCGAATTCGACTGGGTTGGTTCAAAAAGTCCCCCGCGAGCGTATGGCAATATTGCATTCATATTAAATTTCGTCATTATAATCATTTTCCTTATCGCGTCCCTGATAGTAGCCAAACAAATGGGCGCCATGGGAGCCGATTCGGCGCAAAAAGGCCTATCAAAGATAGGAAAGAAAGCCCAAGGCTACGCCGGAAAAGTCGGCAGATATGTCGGCACAAGAGCGGGCGGCGCTATGGCCGAAAAAGTGTTAAAGGGCGAAGGAGTCACTGCGAGAACTATTAAAGCCCTGCCTCTTGCCACCCGCGGTTTGGCAAAAGTTTCCGGAATGGAGGTAAAACGCAGAGAGACACAACAGGCAGAATACAAAAAAGCTTACGGTAGCTACAGCAGAAACGGGCTTACGGGCTATGTTAAAAACTCCGATTATCACTACCGCAAAAAGGGAAGCAATTGAAGGCATATTAAAAAAACGCGAGACAGAAGCCAAGAAAGAAACACCGGAACAAAAAGAAGGAAGAAAAAAGAAAGTAGAAGAGGAAGACAAAGAGAGGAAAACTGAGCTAACTAAAGCACAAGAGGGATTGCTTAAAGCTACCAAGAACGGCAGTCTTAGGGATATAATGGCTGCCCAGGCAATGATTTCATTGTTGCAAGTAAGATCGACAGAGGCTTTTAAAAAAGCAGCTGAGGCGGGAGCAGAGACGGCGGAAGAGGCGAAAGAGACGGCGGAAGAGGCGAAAGCGATCGTTAAAGCAAGGGCAATAGCAACGACAAGAGCACCGATAGGAGCGGCAAAAACTCCTTCCGAAGAAACCCCTCCAAAGTAGGGCAACCCCGGAGAAACCCTGGACAGTAAAACGCCGTCCGGGAAAGAAATTACTTCGACATAAAGAAATATAAAACAGCGATAAGTAAAAATTTATGGCAAACCGCACATACACAAACGAAGAATTATTAGAAAGCTACCAAAATCTACCCAAAGACATTCAGGACGCGATTTTGAGCGTTGACACGGCCGATATTATCCGCGAAATAGGAGAAAATCATAAGTTGATGATTGATAAAATCGGAGAATTGGCCGATGAAACCGGATTGGTAATGCTGGGATTCACTCATCCTTCGGAATTTATACCCCACCTTAGCGAAAGACTTGACGTTGACCGGACGCTGGCAAAAGAAATCGCGGAAGAAATAAATACAAAAATCTTTTTTCCGATTCGGGAAAACCTGAAGAAAATTCACGCGATGGAGGAAACGCGGTTAGCCGAAGAAATGCCATCGGAAGTTAAAATTTCCCCGTCGGAGCCAATACCGGAAAAAGAAATGCCACAAGTAATGCCTGCCCCTGAAACTCCTACTTCTCCTGCCTTCCAAGAGATACCGCCAATTCCATCAATGCCCGAACCGACACCTTCCGAAATGCCGTCGGCGCCTGAAATAATGTTACCTCCAGCCGAAACGCCCGCCACGCCAACGCCTTCATCGGAAACGCCGGCAATACCGGAAGCGCCGGAAATAACAAGCGTGTCGGCTCCGACGCTCGAAGAGGACCGCCTGCCGGGCGGCCAGGTCGAAGTCCCGATATTATCACCTGCTCCGACAGAAACGCCGGAACTGGAAGCGGACATCAGCGGTCCGGGAATTTTTGAATCAAAAACCAAAGAAGAAATTTCTCGTTCACCCTTACAAGTATCCGAAAAACCGGCGGAAACCGGCCAACCCCTAAAACCGGAAACAGCCGTAAAAAAAATTGACCCTTATAAAGAACCAATATTATGAGGTTTCAAGTCCCTCAATTTACCGAGATCGAAGATAAAATTTTTGGGCCTCTTACTTTTAAACAGTTTATTTATCTAATCGGAGGCGGAGGCATTGTTTTTGTCTGCTACGCCCTCCTGCCTCTGTATTTAACCGTTTTCTTCGGCATTCCCATCGCCCTTTTTTCTTTAGCTCTCGCTTTTTATAGAATTAATAATCAGCCTTTTATAAAGGTCGTCGAAAACGCTTTTCGCTATCTTACTTCGAACAAGCTTTACCTTTGGAAAAAAAGAGAAGCCGAGGCAACTCCGGAAATAATACAAAAAACAAAAGAAAGTCTTCCTGCCGGCAAGGCAGGAGAAAAAACGCCCATGTATATGCCCAAACTGACTAAAAATAAACTTGGCGATTTGGCCTGGAGTTTAGATATTAAAGAAAAAGTAAACCGCTAGGTTTACCCCGCCCTCTACGCACGAATTTAAAGAAAAAATATGAAGCAAAACATCAAACCAACAATTACAAAAGAAAAGAGCACGAACCGCTTAGAGGGCGGGGTGCTCAAAAATTATAGTCGTTTAACTCCTTAATTTTTGGCATGGCCGTACAAAAAGCAAAAGCTTCACAGCAATTCGTATCCATAAAAGAAATCCGTGATGGCGTCATTATTTTGGAAGACGGCGGTATGCGCATGGCATTAATGACGTCTTCTCTTAACTTTGCGTTAAAATCGGCCGACGAACAGGAAGCCATTATCGACCAATACCAGGATTTTTTAAATTCGCTCGATTTCTCAATTCAATTTTTTATCGAATCAAGGCGCCTGAACATAGAACCCTATCTGGACAGCTTAAGAGATGCCGAGAAAAAACAGGTTAATGACCTTTTAAAAATCCAAATCCGGGAATATATCGAATTCGTCAAAAATTTTGTAAGCTTGACGGAAATAGTTTCAAAAACTTTTTACGTTGTCATCCCCTACAGCCCTCCCACCTTCGGCGGAAGCAAAGGCGGACCTTTAGGCGAAGCAAAAGGCGTCTTCAGCACGCTATTTGGCGGCAAAAAAACCAATAAAAAAGGATTAGGGGAGGATAAATTCGAAGAATATAAAAGCCAGCTTCAGCAGCGGGTTGAATCGGTTATCCAAGGTCTGGCTCGAACCGGCGTCAGGGCTGTTTTATTAAATACGGAAGAATTAATCGAACTTTTTTATACATTATATAACCCCGGCGAACTCGCAAAAGGAGGCATGGCCTCATCCCAGCAATAAAGTGAATTTGCCCGCGATTTGGAACGAAGAGACAAATCGCGGCTGCAAAACCTTTACCCCCTCTTTTAACCCCCAATAAAAATGAAAATTATGAATAAATCACACAATGAATACCGAAACAAAATCTGGAAAATAAAAATTCCATTTTTGGGTGTAAAAGAGGGGGTGCTCAAAAATTATAGTCGTTTAACTCCTTAATTTTTGTTATGGACATAGCGGATATTTTCAAAACAAGAGGTGCGAAAAAAGAAGTAAGCGGCGAAATTCTCCCGACTTTTCCGGAAGAAATATACGCGGCAGGCATAATGGAGCTCAAAGACGTCATTGCTCCATCCGCGCTTGAGATAAACGCCAATTATATCCGATTGGGCGATAAAGTCGCACGCACGTTTTTTATCATGTCTTATCCCAGGTTTTTGGCCGCTAATTGGTTTTCGCCTATTATTAATTTGGATAAGGTTTTTGATATTTCGATATTTGTCCATCCGATTGAAACCGTAGGCGTTATGCGCCAACTCCAGAAAAAAGTCGCCGAAGTCCAATCGCAAATCCACATCCGCGAAGAAAAAGGCCTGGTAAGGGATCCGGCGCTTGATATCGCCTACCAAGACCTGGAAACACTGCGGGACAAACTCCAGCAAGCCTCGGAACGACTCTTCAGTCTCGGAATTTATATCACGCTTTATGGCAATACGCTGGAAGAACTTGATAAAGTTGAAACCGAAATCCGCTCCATGCTCGAATCACGGCTTATTTACGTTAAGCCCGCGCTTTTCCAGCAAAACGAAGGCATAAATACAGTATTTCCTCTGGGAACCGACAAGTTGAGCATCCACAGCCGTTTTAATTCATCTCCCCTTTCAAGTGTTTTCCCGTTCGTATCGTTTGACCTGACATCCAACAGAGGCATTCTCTACGGCATAAATCGCCACAATAACAGTTTGGTGCTTTTTGACCGCTATTCTCTCGAGAATTACAACTCGGTGATTTTTGCCAAAGCCGGCGCCGGCAAAAGTTACACCACAAAACTGGAAATTCTGCGCTCATTGATGTTCGACACGGACATTATTGTCATCGATCCCGAGCGGGAATACGAATATTTGGCCCAGGCCGTCGACGGCCGCTACTTTAACATCTCTCTTACTTCCCGGCACCATATTAACCCCTTTGACCTGCCCATTCCTCGCGAAGACGAAGCTCCGGGCGATATCTTGCGTTCAAATATAATTAACTTAGTAGGCTTATTCAGGATTTTACTTGGCGGATTGTCTCCTGAAGAAGATTCTGTTTTAGACAGGGCAATCACCGAAACTTACGCTTCCCGCGACATCACGGAAGAAACTGATTTTTTAAAGGCCACCCCTCCGATTTTGTCGGATCTGGAACTGGTTCTTTTGAATATGGAGGGCGGAGAAACCTTGGCGCAAAAATTGCGAAAATACACAAAAGGAACATGGGCAGGATTTATCAATCAGCCTACGAATGTCGATATCAATCAAAAGTTCATTGTTTTCTCCATACGCGATATGGAAGACGAACTCCGGCCGGCGGCAATGTACATTATCACTCACTACATTTGGAACGCGATTCGACGCCAAATTAAGAAAAGACTGCTGGTTATCGACGAGGCTTGGACAATGATGAAGTCGGAAGACGCCGCCTCGTTCCTTTTCGGCCTTTGCAAGCGCGCCAGAAAATATTTCTTGGGCGTAGCGACCATTACGCAGGACGTAGGCGATTTTATGAAATCGCCTTATGGCGTACCCATTATCACAAACTCTTCCATTCAGGTTCTCCTGAAACAATCACCGGCTACGATAGACCTGGTAAAACAAACTTTCAATCTTACGGAAGAAGAAAAATTCCTTCTTTTGGAATCGGACGTCGGCGAAGGAATATTTTTCGCCGGCTTAAAACACGTTGCCATTAAAATTATAAGCTCTTATACCGAAGACCAGATTATAACTTCCGACCCGGCCCAGCTCTTGGCGATTAAAAAGGCAAAACAGGAATTCGCGCAAGCCTCGGAGGCAACCGAAAACAAACAAGCGCAGCAAATGTCGCCGAAAATAATCAATGTATAAATAAATGCCAAATGGCGAAATTACAATCGAAGAACAACGTCTGATGGAGTTGCAACAAGCGCGGATGGCCGATGAAATGGCGGCCGAAGAAGAAAGAGAGGAAGAAACTGAAAAAGGAGCGGCAAAACCAGCCGAAGAACAGTTTATCAATAAAGGAGAAGCGATATTGCTTCTGGCGTTTACCGGACTCGTGGCAGTGGTGTCATGGGCGCTAGATTTTATTCCGTTCGCGGGATGGATAATCAATCTTATTATCAATATCTTTGTAGGATTTGCATTTTTTATTTGGCTAACCGGCAAAATCGCAAAAGGGGCGCCCAAAAAATGGATTAAAGCTCTTTATTACGGCGCAGCGGGCAGTTTTTTCGGCGGTTATTTTGGTGCTATAATATATTTATTGATACAAGACCAAAAAATGCTCGGAAAAGTGGCCGGAAAATTAGGAGAGGAGATCGAAGGAATAGCAAAAAAGGCAATATGAAAAAAGACATCCTTAAAACATTTGTTATTTTCGCGATAATCGCAGTCTTTTTCACGTTAAACCACGTTAACGCGCAATATAATGTCACAATGCCAACCGTACCGGCTACGTCCGGAGAAGATTTCATCGTTCAGTTCGCTCCCGAACACCCCGGCCCCAACACGCAGGTTTCGGCCCAGGCGATAAGCTACACATTCGACATCAACCGTGCCACCGTTGCCTGGCTCGTTAACGGTAAAATCCAGGCGACCGGAAACACCTTTTCTTTCACTACCGGCGGCCTCGGCACCGAAACCGACCTCGACGTTTCAATCATCACGGCGGAGGAACATACGCTAAGCAAATCTTTTACGTTCAGGGCGGGCGCGGTAGACCTCCTTTGGGAAACCCCGACTTACACTCCACCCCAATACCGGGGCAAAGCTCTAGTCTCGCCTCAGGCATCGATAAAAGTCACTGCCATACCCCAAGGTCTTGGGGTGTCCGACTCAAAACTCGTTTACGAATGGCAGCGGAACGACAAGAATCTTCCCGATGCCTCGGGTCAGGGAAAGAAAACCTTAACTTTTTATTCCGACGAATCCGGGCAAGAAGTGATTGACGTTAAAGTTTCGACTTTGGATAAAAGCGCAACGGCGGAAAGCCAAGTCATCATCTATATAATCCAGCCTGAGATCCTTTTCTACGAAGAAAACCCCCTTGAAGGACCCAGGTACCAGAACGAACTGGGCAGCAATTTTACCCTCTCCAAAGAGGAGCTGATCCTTCGAGCCGAACCCTTCTTTTTTTCCGAAAGAGGCTTACCGGGACTTTCATACGTTTGGCAGATGAACGACAAAACAATCGATACTCCCCAGAAACCTAACGTGCTTAAATTAGCGGTTTCCTCCGGCACGAAAGGCGTCAGTAACGTAAAATTAACCCTCAATAATCAGGCAAATATTTTGGAAGCAGCCTCAAGGTCCTTGCAGGTTAATTTTAATTTCGAATAAAAATGAAAAAAATTTCTTTTGTAATAAAATTATTAATAATTATCGGGTTTTTAGGAGCTATCAGCGTTTTTGCCGCGGAGCAATACAAACTTTTGGAACCTATACCTTACTACGGCTCTCAGCTTGTTCCCGGAGAAGGCATTGGCCTTTCCACTTATCTGGAAGCGGTTTTTGCTTTTGGCATCAGCATAGCCGGCATCCTCGCAGTGGCAATGATTGTCATTGGGGGCATTCAGTATATGACTGCTTACGGCAATTCATCCGCAGTCGAAAATGCGAAAGACCGCATCACCCAAGCTCTCCTCGGCCTGCTTTTGGCGGTAGCTGCCTGGCTCATTTTATACACAATCAACCCCGACTTGGCCAAAGGAAAATTAACAGTTCCTCCTATACCTACGCAATCAATAAGTCAGATAAAAAATTATGGATAAACGTTATTTAGTTCTTATAGGCGCAATCGTAGGCCTTGTTATTATCGGTCTTATTGTTTTCTGGGTTTATTTTGCCAAGCCTGCTCCTGCCACCCAACCGACTTTTCCCGGCGGAGGCACTTTTCCCGCGGCTGGCGGCAAGACCTCGGGCCAGCCCACAACTCCCGGCGCCGCAACAACCCCAACAATCATTTCACCGGGGCCGTTAAAATCTTTGACTCAACTCACTCAAAAGCCGGTCATCGGCGCGACTTTTGTTGAAAAAATAAATCCGGATAAAACTAAAATCGAAACGGTGCGTTATTTTGAAAAAGCAACCGGCCATATTTACGATATAAAATTGCCAAACGGGACTCCTGTCCGAATTTCGAACACCACTATCCCCAATATTTTCGAAGTTTATTGGTCGCCAAGCGGAAATCAAGCCGTAATTCGTTACATTGAAGAAAACGAAACAGGCGTTAAAGACATAATCCGGAATTTCTCGGTAATTTCCATAGCTACTACAACAGCTACCATGATAACTCGCGGCATTTTCTTATTGTCAACAATCAAGACTCTCGCCTCTTCTCCAAAAGGAAACACTATATTTTACCTGACTCCCTTTGAAGGCACGAACGTCGGCATAACCGCAACATTTGAAGATAAAAAACAAAAACAGATTCTTTCGACGCCGTTTGGAGATTGGCTCGCCTCATGGCCTTCGGCAAATATTATCGCTCTTCTTTCAAAACCTTCAGCGGCTATTAATGGCTTTTTATACAAACTAGATCCGGCAACCGGCTCTTTTGATAGAGTTTTAGGCAATGTCCAAGGATTGACCGCGCTTTGGTCGCCGGACGGCGAACGCATCCTTTATAGCGAAGAAAGTCTCGAGGGGCTGAAAACAAGCCTCTTCGACGTCAAAGAAAAAAAAACAACCCTTTTTAGCTTGACTACTTTACCGGAAAAATGCGCCTGGAGCAAATTAAAAAAAGGAACTCTCTACTGCGCAGCGCCCTCCTCTATTCCTACGGGGACGTATCCGGATGACTGGTACCAGGGACTGGTTTCTTTCTCCGACAGAATCTGGAGGATTGATACTATTAATGGGTCGACCGAAATTCTCTCGAATGAAACTAATAATGGGTTTGACCTTGTAAATCTTTTTCTTAGCAAAAACGAAGATTATCTTTTCTTCCAAAACAAAAAAGACGGCACCTTATGGAGCCTTCAAGTGAGTTCGTAGTCAGATTTTTTAACAAAAATCGTTCCTCAAAAGAGGAACGATTTTTGTTTTTTACGGATAAGGCTTTATCACTACTTTGCGATTCGGCTCTTCACCCGTGCTTTCCGTCGTTATATCGGGACATTCAGTAAGCACGGCGTGAATAATGCGCCGCTCAAACGACGTCATAGGCCTCATTATAATTTCTTTTTTAAAATATCGCACCCGTTGAGCATTTAAACGTGCCAAATTTTTCAAATCTTCAATTCTTTTCGCCTGATAATCATTGACATCCAATGAAAAAATAGGCTTCGTTTCCTTTGGCTCGTTAAGAGTCTGATCGACTATTTTTTTTACTATATGACTCAACGCCAACAAATTTTGCCCGTTTTCGCCGATTAAAAGAGCTCCTTCGTGAGTTTTAATAAGGAAACGGGTTCCTTCGCCCGTTTCCATATACTCAACCTCTCCTCTAACCCCTAATCTCGCTAATAGCGTTTCAATAATTGTTTTAATGGTTTCTAATTGCGGTTTCATGATAGATTTTTAAGGAGTGAAACGACTGTAAAAATCATCACCCGCCTAAATTTTTGCGAAGCAAAAACTTGGGCGGGTTAAGAAAAATATAGTCGCTAACGCTCCTTATTTTCTTTAATCTTTTTGGCCCGGTAAGCCACAATGGCTTCGTGCACTATAGCAAAAACGTTCATTGCTGTCCAATACAAAGCGATGCCGGAAGAAAATTTAAGAGCGATGAAAGATATGAAAACGGGCATGATGTATTTGGCTTGAACGCTCATACTGCGGCTAAGATTGTCTTGGAAAGAACCGCCTCCGGCTTCCTGCTTCTTTATTTTAGGCATCGCCAGTTGCATTTGAAAAAATTGAGTGAGACCGGCGAGAATGGCTAAAATATAATTACTTTTGGAAATATCTATAAGACCGAGAAATTGCGCCTTTATAACAGCCGGCATACTCATAAACGAATACAAATCACCAAGATTAAACTTTATACCGCTTGAAAACAGCTTATATAAGGCGATTAAAATCGGGAGCTGAATTATCAGCATAAAAAAACCCGAGAAGGGGCTAACGCCATGTTCTTTATAAAGAGCCATTATTTTTTTCGTTTGCTCTTGAGAATCTTTTTTGTATTGCTCTTTGATTTTTTTAACTTCCGGCTCTATTTCCCTCATTTTCCGTTGAGTAATAATGGAGCGATGGCTCAACGGGAAAAGAATGGCCCGAACTATAAGAGTTAAAGCGATAACGGCAATTCCGACGTCGTGGAAAGGAATTACGCCGACAAGAAAAACGAGCGCGTTGTATAGCGGCTGATAAAAAATAAGGTGAAACAAATTCCCAATCATAATTTGAATTTAAATTAAAAGGCCTGTTTTCTGAAAAGTTTGCGTAATTTCTGCTTCCAAGCTGCAAAACGACAACTCTTTACTCCCTTTCTTAAAAAAAATAAGAGCCAGCAACCCTTTTTCGATTCGAGGCAGAAGTTTAAAAACAATAGCCCGTCCCCTCCTTTTCAGAAGATTTCTATTTACAGCTTTTTTAACAGTTTTTGCGGACACTATAAAGGCAAAAGCTTTTTGTCTGTCGGATTTTATAAGATATTTTAGAGAAATATTGTTATTGTGAACGGTCCTGCCTTTCTGTAATATCTCCCTAATTAACTTTTTCTCAAGACGCTGCTTTTTAGGAAGTGCCATAATTTCCAAAACTTTAGAACGAAGTGAATAAAATTTTGCTGAAAATTTGAGCACCCCGCCCATCTATGCATAAATTTAAAGAGAAAATATGAAGCAAAACATCAAACCAATAATCACAAAAGAAAAAAGTGCGAACCGCTTAGAGGGCGGGGTAAAGGTTTTGCAACCGCGATTTGTCGCTATACGGCAAATCGCGGGCAAATTCCTTTAAACGCTAAGCCTTTTCCGACCTTTCCTCCTCCTCCTTAAAATAACCAAACTGCCTTTTTTTGTCCGTTGGCGCCTTAAAAAGCCGTGCGTCCTATTTCTCTTCCTTTTTTTCATCTGGGTTCCAGAAAGCATACCCCGTAAGGCAAAATCGAATGTCTTACTAATTTCTTCTTCTAAACATCCGACTTTACTTAATTAAATCAATCTTTTAATAATGTTTGTTTTTACCCCTCAAGACAGTGAAATTAGTTTCGATTTTGCTTTACGGGGCATACCTAAAGCATACGACAGACATCTCGCGGGGTCAATATTCACAGATTATCCACATCTTGTTAAGATTTTTTATGAAAAGAGGTTCGCCAATATAAAGTATAATACTCAATGTAATAACAAAATTTAGCATGCCTACCGACATTATAGAAAAAGAACAACTTTGGGAAAAGGCGTTGGCCGAAATCGAACTCTCTGTTTCTCGGCCAAACTTCCTAACGTGGTTTCAAAACACCAGTATTGCTGAACAAAATAACGATGTCGTCACCCTTAATGTCCCGAATACCTTTGTAAAAGAATGGCTCTCTAATAAATATCACAAAGTTATCATTAAAGCTTTGCGCGCCTTATCTCCGGTTATCCGAAACGTTGAATACATTATTTTGCCCCAGCCGATCAATAGTAATAAAATTATTCCGCGCTACAAATCGATTTTAAAAGTTACCGGAGAAGAACAGCTCGAATTCGACGGAGTATATATAGACAAAGAGTTTAATCTAAACCCTCGCTATACGTTCGATAATTTTATTGTCGGCTCATTTAATGAATTGGCGCATGCTGCCGCTCAAGCCGTAATCAAAAACCTAGGCACATCATATAATCCATTGTTTATTTATGGAGGAACTGGTCTCGGTAAAACACACTTACTGCAGGCGATCGGCAATAAGATAAAACAAGACAACCCTAACGCTAAAATCCGGTACCTCACATCTGAAAAATTTTCGAATGAATTTGTTATAGCAATGCAAAATCAGTCAATTCCGTCTTTTAAGGAAAAATATCGCCAGCACGACCTTTTAATTATAGATGATATTCAGTTTTTTTCCGGAAAGATGAAAATTCAAGAGGAATTTTTCCATCTTTTCAATACTCTTTACGAAGCGAATAAGCAGATAGTATTTTCCTCCGACCGCTCGCCTAAAATTATTCCCGAACTTGAAGAGCGCTTAAGGTCGCGCTTTGAAGGAGGTATGATGGCCGATATCGCTCCTCCCGAATATGAAGCACGACTGGCTATTTTAAAAACGAAAGCGGCTCAAAAAGAGCTTGCTATTTCCGAGGAAATACTCGAATACATTGCCCATAACGTTCAAAATAACATCCGTGAGCTCGAGGGGTCTTTACAATCTGTCTTTGCCCATTCGAAACTCTTGGGTAAAATCCCTTCTTTACAGGAAGCGCGTGAAGTTCTTCAAAAAAATATTAGAGCACGTAAAAAAACGACGGTCGTCCATCTGATAAAAACTGTGGCCGAATTTTATAGCATCTCCGAAAAAGATATTTTTGAACAAACCCGGAAAAAGCAGATAGTTTTTCCTAGACAAATCGCCATGTATTTGCTGCGGGAAGATTTTAATAGCTCTTATCCTTATATCGGGGAAAAATTCGGAGGCAAAGACCATACCACGGTAATCCATGCCTATGAAAAAATTGCAGCCGACGTAAAAAATAATGAAAAACTACGCGACGAAATCAGACAAATAAGAGAGATGGTTTATCAAAAGGAGGCATAAACTGTAAAAAGTGTAAAGACAGTGCATAAGAAATAATAACAACTGAATAAAAAATTTAAAAATATAGTTTTTAAATTTTGAAAATATTCCTCTAAATTTTAACCACTTTTTATCAACAATTTTTACTAATAGTTATTAACAACTTATTAAAAAATAATTCCTCTTAAATCTTGAATTATCGGGATAAAAAAACTTTTCAACATATCCACTAAACTAGTTTATAATAGAAATATGAAATTAAAATGTTTAATTCATTATTTAAAAGACGCTCTTGCACTATCCGAAAAAATTTCCGGTAAAAACGCAACATTACCGATATTAAACAGTGTTTTAATTTCGGCAAAAAAGAAAGAATTAAGAATTATTGTTACAAATCTCGAAATAGGCATTGAAGTCAAAATTCCTGCAAAAATAGAAAAAGAAGGAGAAAATGCTATTCCTGCAAAATTACTTTATAATTTCTTATCTAATTTTCCTTCTAATGAAAGTATGGATTTGGAATCTTCTCAGAATAACCTTACTCTTTCTACTAGTAATAGTTCCACAACTATTAAAGGATATCCTATTGAAGACTTTCCTCTTTTACCTTCAATAAAAGAAAAAGAAACCTTCTTTAGTCTGCCAATAAACGATTTTCTTCTTGGTCTTAATTCAGTCTATTATGCATCTTCGTTAACAGAAATGAAGCCAGAAATTGCCAGTATTTTTTTAATGTCCCGTAAAAATGAACCTCTTACTTTTGTCGCTACTGATTCGTTCCGTTTAGCAAAAAAAAGTATTCCTTATAATTTTTCTGATTTCCCGCCTTTATTAATACCTTACCGAAATGCAATCGAAATAATGCACGTTTTTGAAAATGAAAGCGGAGATATTAAAATAGTGCCGAATAAAAATCAACTGTTTCTTTTTTCCGAAAGAATTAAACTAGTCTCTCGTCTTACCGAAGGAATATTTCCTGATTACGAAGAAATTATTCCTAAAACTTTTTCAACAAATATTACAATTGATAAAACACTATTTAATAGCAGTTTGAAGACTGCCAGTATTTTTTCGGGTAAATTAAATGAAGTAAAAATTGAGATTATCCCGGATAAAAAATTAATAAAAATTCAAGCTTCCCATGGAGACATCGGCGAAAATACGACAAATGTCCCCGCCGAAATAAGCGGTGAAAAATTAAAAATTACTTTTAATCACCGTTATCTGACAGATGGTTTAAGATTTGTCCCTTCGGATAAAATTATTTTGAGATTTAATAGCGAAAGTAGACCCCTTCTCGTTACCGGCACAAAAGACAATTCGTTTTATTACTTAGTGATGCCGATGAAAGATATTTAAATGAAACAAATTAAGATTCTTTTGGAAAAATTCTTTCTTTTTAAATCATTAAAAGAAGCTGTAGAAGAAGCTGTGCAATTAATACTAAAAGAAGAATTTAATATTTCCGTCCATCGAAATAATGTCTTTTTTAAACCACCTATACTTTTATTAAGAAAAATAAACTTCGTAGTCAGAAACGAAATTAATGTCAATCAAAGAAAAATTTTAGAAAAAATTAATTCGAAACTCGGCAACCAAGACCTAAAGGAAATCAGATTCACTACTGGTTAGTCGGACGAAAATAAAGAAAAAGATTAGTTTCGCCTCTATTTTTAACTTCGTCATAAACAACAACGCGGAGGTTTTCTTGAAGTTGCGATTCATTAAGATATTTTCCGGGAACGAAAGAAAATTCAAAGGGAGATTGGTTTGAAGAACCAAGGTAAGTGTCGTCTAGAAAGAAATCTGCTTCGTTTAAAGGGAAATGACTTTGAGACGTTATTTTAACGTTCATAACCTTTTTCAAATCATTAATTTGACCAGCTCGAGGAGAAATAATTTGTACTTTCGGCTCATAAGCCGGCAGGTGAACATCGTCAAATGTTTGGGAAATATCTGTTAAGGTTTCTTCTTTAGCACCCTGCGCTTTTACCCAGTCTCTAATTGGTTTTTCCCAGAGTGAAAATTGAGGGTCGAGATTAGGATCTTCGGGAGAGGGGCCGAGAGGGCTGTCTTTTTTAACCCAGTATAAAATTGAGTGGACTTGAGTGAGAACTTTTTCTTCTATTAATTCCTTAGGAGTAAACTCGGTCGCTCTCTTTTTAGAGATACTGTCGATTAAATAAGTATTTCCTCCTTTCCATTCTCCTCTTAAGACCGGCTTTATATCACTGGGAATCGGAGCCGGTTTTATAAACTTTTCCTCTGGCAATTTTTGTAAAACTTTCTGGAAGAACGTGTTCCACATAGGAGCGGCAATGAAGCCGGCTACTTTTTTTTCCATCGGCGTGTTGTCATTATTTCCAACCCATACTCCAAGAGAAAAATTAGGAGTGTAGCCGATTACCCAAGCATCGCGATAATCGTTTGTAGTTCCCGTTTTAACCGCCACATCTCTTCCCGGAAAGTATAAGAAAGATTGAGCGCCAAAGGCAGGAGTCCTTGCTTCATTATCCGAGAGTATGTCGGTTATTTGGCGGGAAACATTGGAATCCAAAACTTCTTTTGATTGAGGCGTAAATTCTTCTAAAACTTCCCCATGGCTGTCTTCAACTTTGAGAATTCCGGTGACGGGATTTCTGATTCCGTCGTTTGCGAAAACGGAATACGCTCCGGTCATTTCCAATAAATTTGTTTCTCCTCCTCCGAGAACTAAAGTAAGCCCGTATCTTGAAGGGTCGCTGAGAGTGGTGATGCCCATACTTTGGGCTGTTTGGATGGAATTATTAACACCGGCAAGATAAAGCACTTTTACTGATGGTATGTTGATTGATTGAGCAAGAGCATTTCTTAAAATGACCGGCCCGCGAAAAATATTATCGTAGTTTTCCGGCCGATAACATTCTTCCTGTTTGGTTCCTTCTTTTGGCGTTCCGTCGGGGTTACAAGAAGAATTAAACTCCGTTTGCAAATCAAATAATATTGTGTCGGGAGTGAAGCCTTTTTTAAAGGCAGTCGCATAAACGAAAGGCTTAAAAGAAGAGCCGGGCTGGCGCGAAGCCGTAGTCACGTTGAAGTTGCCCTCAAAAAGGCAGTTTTTGCCGGGAGCACAGCCGTCAGGTTCGGGTTTTGAAAAGTAATCTTTTGAGCCGACCATAACCATGATTTTTCCCGTTTTAGGGTCGACGGCAATAAGACCCGCGTTGTACGCGTTGTACTTTTTAACGTTATCGGCGGCGTATTGTTTCACTATCTCTTCCGCTTTTTGCTGTAAATCCCAGTCCAGAGTTGTAGTCACTTTAAGTCCTCCTTCTTCAACCATATCTTTGCCATATTTTTCTTCTAAGTAACTTTTGATAAACATAACAAAATGAGGCGCTTTGATATTTTGTTCGGCACTGTCGGCAAAAATCACGTTTTCTTTTTTGGCCTGCTCAATTTCATCTTTTGAGATGAAACCTAAATCAAACATGCGCTGTAAGACTAAGTCTTTTCTTTGGTCCAACTCTTTGCGGTGGCTGCCGTACGGAGAATAATAGCTCGGTGCCTTCGGTAAAGCGGCCAGATAAGCCGCTTCCGCCAGCGAAAGGTCTTTTGCGCTTTTGCCGAAAAAAGACTGGGAAGCGGCCTCCACTCCGTAATTACTGCCTCCGTAAGGAATTTCGTTTAAATAAAGATTCAAAATTTCTTCTTTTGAGTAAATTCTTTCCAGCTTGAGCGCCAGGATAATTTCTTTAAATTTGCGAGTAAAACTTTTCTCTGACGTCAGAAGTGTTTGTTTAATAAGTTGTTGGGTGATAGTTGAGCCGCCTTGACGCAGTTGACCCGAGCCTAAATTTACCAAAATAGAACGGATAATTCCTGTCAGGCTTATGCCGTAGTTGTGGTAAAAATCAGAATCTTCGATAGCGACGGTGGCGTTTTTGATATTTCGCGATATGTTTTCAAACGGCACGACGGTCCGCCGGGTGTTCTGATGAATATCGTAAAGAAGAATTTTTCCGCTGCTGTCGTAAATTTTTGTTGATTGGGCAACCTTTCGGCTTTCAAAAGATTGGAAATCAGGGATGGAAAGAGTAGAAGCCCAAACAACTAAAATAGAGCCCGAAATAAAAAAAACTCCCGCCGTTATCAAAATAACGGGTTTTAGAACCCTCCATAAATTTCTCTGTCGATACAAAACCATAACTTGAATTTACTCTAATAATGGCGTTCTGGCAATGATGTCGGTGCTTAATTTTCCATTTCATTTCATTTATGATAAGGTATATTTATGCAGAAAAAAGAAGAGCAAATTGAGCGCCTTTTAACTAGAAATGTTGTCGAAATCATCGACAAAGACCATTTACGCAAAGCTTTGAAATCCGGAAAAAAATTGCGGGTTAAGTTAGGCATTGATCCAACCGGTCCCAGAATTCATTTGGGGCGCGCCGTTGCGTTGTGGAAACTGAGAGAATTCCAGGATTTGGGACACCAGATAGTTTTGATTATTGGAGACTTCACGGGTTTAGTCGGCGACGCCTCCGATAAAAGAGCGGCAAGGCCGATGCTGACAGCGGAGCAGCTTAAGGAAAATATGGCTACATATCCCGAGCAAATCGGTAAGGTTTTAGATATAAAGAAAGTGGAATTTCGTTACAACAGAGAGTGGTTATCCAAATTGACCTTAAAAGACGCTATTTATTTGTCGTCTCTTTTTACTATTCATCAAATGATTAATCGCAGGAACTTTAAAGAAAGATTCGAAAGAGGTCAGAAGCTTGGTTTGCACGAACTTTTATATCCTCTTCTTCAAGGCTACGATTCGGTTGCCATTAAAGCGGATGTCGAGATGGGGGGTACGGATCAGCTGTTTAATCTGAAAGCCGGCAGAGAGATCCAGCAGTTTTACGGACAGGAACCTCAGGATATTTTTATGTTGGAAATGTTGCCCGGTCTCGACGGCCAGAAAATGTCTACGACCGCAGGCAATATCATCAATATCACCGATGACCCTAATGAAATGTACGGGAAGGTGATGTCGATGAAGGACGAATTAATCTCCGAATACTTTTTACGATGTACGAATGTTTCGGACAAAAGAATCATAGAAATTAGAAAAGGGTTAGAAGGGAAAAACCCCGACCCATTTAAAGCTAAAAGCGATTTGGCGTTCGAGATAGCGAATTTGTATCACGGAAAAGCCGCGGCCGAGAAAGCAAGAGAACAATTTAGAAAAACTTTTCAGGAAAAAGAAATTCCAGAAGACGTGCCTGAAGTAAAAATAAAAAAAGGTGAAAGATTAGCGGATGTTCTTGTTGAAGCCGGCGTAGTTTTTTCAAAAAGCGAATTCAGAAGACTAGTAAAAGAAAAAGCGATTGAAGCGGATGGCGTTCCGATAAGTGACATTAATTTCTCGGTGAAAGATTCCGGCGTCGTCAGAGTCGGCAAAAAAAGATTTTTAAAGATACTTACGAAATAAAAAAACACACCCGCAGTCGCGGGTGTGTTTTTTTATTTTCTTAAAATTCTTCTTCAGAAGAAGAATATAAATTGTCTTCGGCGGAATAAAGTTCATCATCTTCTTCTTTTTCATCATCTTCTTCTTTTCCCGGCTCTTCTATCTCCACTCCTTCCACTTCTATTTCTACTTCTTCTTTGTCGTCGTTTCCGAGACCTCCATTATCATCAAAATCCTGATTCAAGAGGGGACCTTTTTTGAATATCTCGTTCATGAAAGATTAAATTTTTTAATATGACGACCTTTTATTTTTTCTTGGTTTTTTAGTCCAAGGTTAGGATTATCTTTTTTTATCAAAAATATAATTTTATGTAAACCCCATTAGAAAATATTATGTGGATAACTTATAAAGCATGAAAAACAGCCGATTTAAGTATGTGAGTTTTCTAACGGGACGAAAAGGTAAGGGTGGGTTTGTGGATAACTTCTGGATAACTAATTATCTTTTTCCTGTTTTCTGTCCCGAAAGGGTTTTTTGCTGGTTCGGTTGGCAAACCGCGCAAGTCAGGCCGATTGCCATGGCGTCCGTTGCGTCATCCAGTTTTGGCAGAGTTTGTAGCTTGAAGAGGATTTTAAGCATTTTTTGAACCTGTTCTTTGGTAGCTTTTCCATAGCCGCACAGAGCCATTTTTACTTCGAGCGGGGTGTATTCATAGCAAGGAATGCCGGCCGATGTGGCCAGGTACAGTAAAATGCCCCGCACCTCGGCGATTTGGAAAGCCGTTTTTTGGTTTTGAGTAAAGAAAACTTTTTCAAGAGAAATGACTTCGGGCCTGTATTTGGCGATTAAGTCTTTTACTTTATCCGCTACGAGAACCAGCCTTTTGCGATAATCCGATTTAGGGTCAGTCTCAAGGCAGGAACATTCGACAACTTCGGCGTCTTTTTTGTTGTTTTTACCGGTTTCTAAGACCGCATAACCTAAACGGCCGAATCCCGGATCGATGCCCAGAATGATCATGATGTTTTAATAATATTGAAATATTACTCGAAAACGCAGTTAGTGGTTATATCCTGAATGTCTTCCAGATCGTCTATTTCTTCGAATAATGTCTTTAATTTTTCCTGATCTTGCTTTGAAATTTCTAGTGAGTGTTTGGGCTGCCAGCTTGCCCCGCCTTTGGCGGGGTCCTGAGTGATTTTTTCAAACGCCCACAATGCCGAGCCGGCTCCGGCCAGTTGCAGGCCGTGTTTTGCTAAAATGTGCCTGACTTCGCCAAGAGTCCGGTTTTTATTATCGGTAATTCCTTCGATTAAAATAGCGCATCCGCCCGGCCCGAAAACTTCATAAAGAACTTCTTCTAATCCCTCGCCTTTTAATTCGCCGGTCCCCCTTTTTTATCGCCTTTTGGATATTGTCGGAAGGCATGTTTTCGGCTTTGGCTTTTGCGATTGCGTCTCTTAAAGCCGCATTTGCAGACGGATCGCCGCCTTTTCTGGCGGCAAGAGCGATAAGATGACTTAACTTCCCAAAAGTTTTACTTCTTTTGGCGTCAACCGTTCCTTTTTGGTGTTTAATTTGCGCCCATTTAGAATGACCGGACATAAATTACAATAATTTATCTTGTTGCTGTTGAGGCATTTTTAAGTGGAGGTGTTCGTAGGCTCTCGGAGTGGCGATTCGGCCGCGAGGTGTACGCTCCAGGAATCCGAGTTGAATCAAATATGGTTCGTAAACTTCTTCTATTGTTCCTTCTTCTTCTGAAGTGGCCGCGGAAATGGTTTGCAATCCCACCGGCCCGCCGCTAAATTTCGTGATTAAAGTTTCCAAAATCCGGCGGTCGGCTGGTTCGAGCCCTGCTTCGTCAATCTCCAGAAGATCGAAAGTTTCTTTGGCCGTATCCATGTCCAGAATATTCCGCTTATTAACTTGAGCATAATCGCGGCAGCGTTTCAGGAGGTGGTTGGCAATTCGGGGCGTTGCCCTGCTTCTTTGGGCAATTTCAGCTTTGGCTTCGGGGTCGATGTTGATATTTAAAATTTTGGCCGAACGCGTCAGGATGATTTTTATCTCCTCGGGAGTGTAAAAATTGAGACGATAAGTTCCTCCCGCGAAACGGGAACGCAAAGGCGAAGAAAGTAAGGAAATGCGCGTTGTAGCGGCGACAAGAGTGAATGGGGCAAGTTCCAATTGGATAGTCCTTGCCGAAGGGCCTTTCCCGATTATAATATTTAGGGATCTTTCCTCCATCGCTGAATAAAGCACTTCTTCGATTAATTTATTCAAGCGATGAACTTCGTCAATAAAAAGAATCTCGCCCGGTTGGAGGTTGGTAAGAATCGAAGCGAGATCGCCAACGCGTTCAATAGTGGGACCAGAAGTTACTTTTATCGGCGCCTGAGCTTCTTTCGCAATTAGATGGGCAAGAGTTGTTTTGCCGAGGCCGGCTGGACCGTGAAGCAAGAGGTGCTCAATCGGCTCGTTTCTTTCGCTGGCGGCTTTAAGAAGAATCTGCAGATTCTTCTTAATAGATCCTTGGCCAACATATTCATCCCAAATGTTCGGCCGCAGCTTCAAATCAAGAGATTGGTCATTAAAATTGATTGTTTTGTCTTGAGGCATTGGGTATTGACAAAGTTATAATTATTTGATACAATGTGTAAGAATTGAAATCATTTAAATCTTTTCAAAAGCCTCTAGGCAATGAAGTTTTATGTACTTTACCGGGATTTCTTTTAGAGGACGTTTCGGTTACCTGCCTCGTGTAGGATTTGCGGAAGCTATCCTCGAGGGAATTCTAAGCTTTAGGCGCCCACGTTTAAAGCAATTGCCTAGAGACTTTTGAAAAGATTCACCCCGTTAGAAGTTTCGGTATAAATTTTGCCATATGTTTTGTTATTTAGTAACTTTCTTGTATTTTAATCCCAAGCTTAAAATTTTTGACGTTACGACTTCTAACGGGGTTCATTTTTTCATAGCAGGAACAGTGGATTCTAGTTCTATTATGCGACTTAATTCTTCGATCGAAGTTGTCCCGTCGAGGATCTTCAAGATGCCATCCTGCTGCATATTCGGGATTCCCTGCTGAGTTGCAGCTTTTTTTATTTCTACTTCCGAAGGCATTTTTAGAATTAAACGCTCCATTTCGTCGCCCACGAAAATAGCTTCAAAAATGCCTATTCGTCCTTTGTAGCCGGTGTTATGGCATTTTAAGCATCCCACCGGCCGCCAGATGGAGATATCGGTTAAAGGCGGTTTTTCAACGGTGTTGGGCAGGGATTCCGCTATAGTTTTTATAATTTTAAGTTCTTCATCGGTTGGTTTGTCTTGTTTTTTACAGTCTTTACATAATTTTCTAACGAGCCGCTGAGCCATCGAAACGTTGATAGCCGGAGCCAAAATATTCACTTCAACACCCAAATCTATTAAACGCGGTATTGTGCCGGCGGCGTCATTTGTGTGCAAAGTTGAAAATACAAGGTGGCCTGTTAAGGCCGCGTTTATCGCCGTTTTTGCGGTGTCCAGATCTCTAATCTCGCCAACCATAATAACGTCGGGGTCTTGGCGTAAAATAGAACGCAATCCACTTGCAAAATCATAGCCTGCTTTCGGATTTGTTTGGGTTTGAGTGATTCCTTCTATATGATATTCGATTGGTTCTTCGAGAGTGATGATTTTTACGGCTGGCGTATAAACTTTTTTCAAAAAAGCGTACAAGGTAGTGGTTTTTCCCGAGCCGGTGGGGCCAGTGTTTAAAATCATCCCGTTTGGTTTTTCTATTTCTTTAAGAAGCAATTTGGAAAGCATCGGCAGCATACCCAAATCCTCGAAGGCTACAGAGATGGTTTTTGGATTGAGAATTCTCAATACCAAAGATTCGCCGTAAGGACCCGGAAGAGCGGATGTTCTGATTTCGATTTCAATCCCTTTTAAGTGAATACTAAAACGTCCGTCTTGCGGTTTGTCATGAATATTAAGTTTCATCTCGGAGACAAGTTTTATGCGGGAAAGAATAAGCTGGAAATGCTGGTGAGGAAAATAAAGAATGTCTCGAAGAACGCCGTCGAGACGAAACCTTAGGCGAACTCGTTTTTCTTGAGGTTCGATATGGACATCGGAAGCGTCCATTGATATTGCCGCCGCCAAAATAAGTTCTAGAATTTCCGAAACTCTTCGGTTTTCTTTTGTTGAAGCCATGAAAGAGAAAGTTTTCTCCAGGTCTTGTGGGGTCTGGACCTCTTCCGCAAATTTTTCCATTTTTTCCGGCGAAATGTCGATGATACCTTTCGACATTTCCACAAAAGCCGGAATTTCCTTATATTTTTTCCAAGTATGTTCAAGGCTGATAGTTGAAACCAAAAAAAGCTTGGCTTGATAACCTTTGTTTTCCAAGTCTTGGATAACTTTTTCGGTTTCGTTTAATTTTGGGTTAGTTACGGCTGCTTGAAGTTTTTTACCGATTCCCTGGAAAACAGCGATTTTAGCTAGCCGACTGGTTTCTTCCGGAATAAGTTTTAAATAATCAAGGTCAATGGTCATTTTTGAGAGGTTGAGATAGGGTAGATTATAACGTTGAGCCAAGAGTCCCGCTAAATCTTCCTCTTCGCGTTCGCGAAGTTCTTCGAGTTGTTTTTTTTGCTTTTCCTCTTCAAATTTCACCATAATAGATTTTCTTAATGAGCGATGCGAGTTTTCCTGCCCGACTTCGCCTTGACTGGTCAAATTTAATTAATTAGGTAACCTGCTACTGAGGTTTTTCATATTTTTAATACTTAATTTAAAAGCTAATCGGCGAAGTCAAGGCGGGCGGGGAAAATCATCACCGAGCACTCAGCGTGATTTTCAACGCCCCGTTAATAAGTTACCTAATATCTAAATTTTATCATAATTTATATAAAAAGACACTGAGTGCTCGGTTAGAAAAATATAATCGCCCGCCGCATTGCGGCGGGGCTCCTTATTTTTCTAAATCTTTAAGGAAACCATTTCTTCAAGAGCCTTTCGAAAACGCGATTCGGCTTCCGAGAAGTTATTAAAGGGACCGGCAGTAAAGTATTTGCTTTGCAGTTTGGCGCCCAGTTGTTGAGCGAGCGGTATAAGGTTTTTTTCTTCGTCTGCCGCGGCCATGGCAACGATATTTTGACCGCTTAAGTTGGCGCCAATTGAGATAAGTCCGTCTTGATTCGGAGAGGCAGGTTCATTTTGCCAGAAAAGCAGTGAAAAGGTCCGGAGGGGAACGAGATCGCGTAAATTGCGGATAATATCGTAGAAAAAAGAGGGCGAAGAGTTAAGATTATTTGTTTTTTTGAGGTCTTCCCGGGAAAGGAAGGTCCATGACGCGTCTAATTTATCATCGGCATGGGTTCGCGCCAAAGCTCTGCCCAAAAGATTGGCGAAAGAAATAGTTTTTTCTTTATTAAGAATTGTCTTAACTAATTCTTTATCGGCGCCCAAAGACAAGAGTTCGCTTCCGAAACGTAGAACTTCTTGGCTGACCGGGCGGATGAAATTATTTGTTTCAGTAATAAGAGAAGAGAACAATAGCGTCGCTATTTGGGGCAAGGGAAATAAGTCGGGGAAAATTGTTTTGATAATCTGAGAAATTTTTTCGGCGTATGTTTTTTCACCGGAAGTAAGAAAAATAATTTTTTCTTTTGGAGGCATGATCACGTAATTTTCGAATTCTTGGAGTATCGCGTCTCCCGGCGAGTCGAAAAAACAAAAAGCCGCGTCTACTTTTGGAAGGACCGGCTCAAAAAGGATTGTTTCTTTATTCAAGTTGCCGCTTTCGGCGGTGACAACAAGAGAAAGGAAATCTTCGTTTTCTTCGTAGCTGAGTTCTTTGATTTTATACTGATTTTTTGGGATACGGATTGAAGTCTGTTGCGGGAAAATAGAAAAATTTTTAGTTGAGAGTATCGGATTCCACTTCTTTTCGAAGTCTGCATTTCCGTGTAAGCTCAAGGTGCCTAAATTTTTTTTCAAGAAAGCAACTTTTAACGCTTCTTTCGCAAGAAGTTTGTAATCTTCGCAGCTTTTTTTAGAAAAAAGAGCAAAATTTTTTGACTCTTTGAAAATCAGCTGAATTTTTTCTAAAGCTTCTTTCATATGATTGATTTTCTTAACGAGCGAAGTGAGTTTTAGAAAATCATCACCCCGCCCTCTAAGCATTATTAATTCTCTTTTGAAGCGCTCGCCAAGCACTTCCGTAATATTTAAGTTTTTTTTCTCTTTCTCTGGCGGATTTTTCCAATAGATAGGCTTCGTAATAAATTAAAGCACATTTTTCTTTATTTTGATGCTCGATTAGTCGCCGCTCTAAATTATTAGTATAACCGATATAGAATTCTTTGCTATTTTCTCGTTTCAAAATGTAGACGTAATGCATAGAGGGCGGGGTAAGGGTTTTGCAACCACGATTTATCACTTCGTTTTAAATCGTGGGCAAATTCACCTTATTCCTATCATTTTGGTTAAACTTCAGCAATCTTGACTTTTTGTAAAAATATTGAGCCTTGTTTGGCTGTGGCGGGTATTATGGCGGTTATCATTTTTTACCTGTGAAAATGATGGATTGTTGCAAAATTTGGGCTGGAGTTTGTGTAATGATATAATAAATACTAATGAAAGAAGGCTTTGTTTCAATAAGCAGCGTTGAAACGCAAAAGATTGCTGCACGTCTCGCTCGTCGGCTTTTTAAATCAAAGCCGGAGAAAAAAGCGATAATTATCGGTTTAATCGGCGATTTAGGAAGCGGCAAAACCATTTTTACCAAAGGTTTTGCAAAAGGACTTGGCATTAAAAAAGTCGTTACCAGCCCCACTTTTGTTATTGAAAAAATTTACAAATTAGCCGCAAAAAATTACCGGCATTTGATTCACATTGACGCCTATCGCATTGAAAAACCCAAAGAAATAATCGACTTGGGTTTTAAAGATTTAGCAGGCGATCCGCACAACATTGTTTTGATTGAGTGGGCGAACAAAATAAAAAAAATAATGCCCAGAAAAAGTATTTTTATTTTTTTCGAAACGATTAGCGATAAAAAAAGAAAAATCATTGTTAAAAGATAAAAATGGAAGACGGAAAAGAAAAATTTAAAAAAGTGCTCGTGTTGCTTGATGCTCATGCGATATTGCATCGTTCTTTTCATGCTCTTCCCTCTTTTACCTCGCCAGCCGGCGAGCCGACAGGCGCGGTTTACGGATTTACGAGCATGCTTTTGAAAATTATCCGCGAGCTAAAGCCAGATTATCTGGTCGCTTGTTACGATTTACCCGAAACAACTTTCCGGAAAATCGCTTACCCAAAATATAAAATACAGCGGCCTAAAATGGCTGATGAACTTGCCGGTCAAATCGAAAAATCGCGCGAGATACTTGATGCTTTTAAAATCCCGGTTTATGAATTTCCAGGATTTGAAGCCGATGACATTTTGGGAACAATCGTCGAAAAAACCGGAAGCGAAAAAAACTTGAAAGTTATTATCGCTTCCGGCGATCTTGATACGCTTCAGCTGGTCAAAAACGGCGACGTGGTGGTCTATATTTTGAGCCAGGGAGTAAAAGAGGTTGTGTTTTACGATGAGGAGGCGGTAAAGCAAAGATACGGTTTTGGCCCAGGGCTTCTTCCCGACTTTAAAGGCCTGAAAGGAGATCCTTCCGATAATATTGCCGGCGTTCCCGGCATCGGGGAAAAAACCGCGGGAGATTTGATTAAAAAATTCGGCTCGCTGGAAAATATCTATAAAAAAATCAAAGAAGACGAATTTGACCTGTTGAGCGTCGGCGTCAAAGACCGTACGCTTAAACTGCTTAAAGAGCACGAGGAAGAAGCGTGTTTCAGTAAGGATCTGGCGACGATTAGACGCGACGTTCCGATTTCCTTTAATTTGGAGGCTTTCGGCCGTCAGGAGGTTTGCGATTCCGAAAAAATCGTATCTCTTTTTGAAAAACTCGGATTCAAAAGCCTTATTCCTCGCCTTCAAAAAACTTAAAAAATTTTTATGCTTTACCTTTTTTTCGGAGAAGATGATTTTCGAAGTCGCCATCGGCTTAACGAATTTCTGGAACAGATAACCGATAATAAAAACCGGGCGCTTTCTGTCTCGTGGTTTAATCCCGATACGTTTACAAAAGAAGCGTTTAAAGAGATAGTGCGCGGAAGTAGTCTTTTCGGAGGATGTTATGTCGCGGTTTGCGAAAACTTATTGGCCGAAAAAGGCACAGCCGATTTTATTTCGGAAAACTTAAAAGCCTGCGTCGGTTCGGAAAATGTTTTTGTTTTTTGGGAAGAAGATTTGGATCCTGTTTTACTTAAAGCGTTAAAAAAACACACGAGAGAAGTTGAAGAGTTCAAATTTTTATCGCCTCGCGAGGCAAGAAATTGGCTGGAGAAAGAGGCGGAAAAAAGAGGAATCGAGGCGCCGACTGCTTTTTTGCAGGACCTAGTCCGGCAAAACGGCCAAAATCTTTGGTTTCTTTCCCAAGAGCTCGAGAAATACGCCTTGGCTCCCAAAAAAGATGATTTATTAAATCAAAGAACCAAGGCGGCCGAAGTGAACATTTTTAACATTACCGATGCGGTGGCCGCCAAAGACCGCAGTCGGGCCTGGTTTCTGTTTCAAAAAGCATTACTGGCCGGAATTGACTCGGAAGAGATTTTTTGGAAAATTGTCTGGCAGATTAAAAACCTGCTTCTTCTTAAAAAACTTTTATTTTTGCCGGAGAAAAAAATTGTGGAGACAACCCGTCTTCATCCTTATGTGGTTAAAAAATCTCTTTCTGCGGCGCGGCATTACACAGAAGAAGAATTGGCCAGATTTTCATCCGAGCTTATTGATTTGTATCACAATGCAAGAAGGGGTTTGGCGGATTTTGATATCGGATTGGAAAAAATTATTATAAAGCTTTGATTATCCAATCGGATAATGAGTGGGTGAAAATGAAAAAAGCGTCTTTTTGGGACGCCTTTTTTGATGTTTTATTTTAAATACGTAGCGTTTTCCAATCTTTAGCGGTTCGACCATCAACTACGGTTGTATGAAATCCGTGTTTTTCGACGAATGCCACAAGTTCAAATAGTTCCTTTGTCGGTTCCCCTGGACGATACATATTTGTAGAGCCTACTACATTTCCTTTTCTATACACAACGCTGTAATGTTTTCTTGTCATTTTCATTAAATTCTTTTCAGCCAAATCGGCATCAGCTTTGTTGCCATACAGGATTGCCTGCGAGGCAAATATTCCTGATTGTGATTCTAATGTATAACCCGCGGAATTGTAAAATCCGCTCCTGAATAATTTAACGCTTTTAGGGATTCCGACATTGCGCTGTGATGTAGGAATTCTATTGAATTCTTCGCCTGTCAAAGTGATTGGGTTGCTTTTTCGGTCAACGCCGGTAAATTCTTTAATCTTCGTAAAAAAGCCATTCAATTGTTCCAGTTCTTTAATAGATAGCTGACTGGCAGTTGTTGTATACATATCCACCGAAGGAACAGTATACATGAGATCGGCTATTTCTTTTTCTTTGTTTATCCCGATGATCCCCAACATTACAATAAAGACTAATAAAATTAAAAACGCAATCGTAGCAGGCAACAATCCTAGTCGTGGCATCTTCTTTCTCCTTTTTTGTGTTTTTTTTGTAAATTGTACTTTGGAATGCAACTTACTAATTCCCGATGAATTAAAGTCTCATTTCGGTCTTGTCAAAGAACCCCGGAAACTAAAATCAAGATAGCACGGCTATGCTATCTTGTCAATAGTTTAACTAGCTTCTATTTTTACTTTCTAAAAAGTTTCATTAAGTGCGATTTTTTCCGCGCTGCGGCGTTTTTCTTAATGACGCCGGTTTTGGCGGCTTTGTCTATCGCTTTATAAGCCAAAGGAATGAGCTTTTTTGCCTCCTCTGTCTTTTTTGCCGCAACGAGTTTCCCGATTTTTTTGGCGATGTCTTTCATCGCCTTCTTTCTTCTCAGATTGGCTACGGCGTGCCTTTTTGATTGCCGTAAAGCTTTTTTAGCAGATTTTTTTATTGGCATGCCAAATTTTTATGAGTATTAGCGAATAAAAAATTTGAGCACCCCGCTCCAGTTTTGCCTATATTTCATTTCGCGAGGCGCGGGCGCGGATAGCGCATCCCTCCCTTTTTCGCGAAGCGCCTCGCCAGGATTTGGCAATATATCTTTTTGACGCTTCGTACCGCTTTAGTGCCTCGCAAAACTGGGGCGCGGGTAGTTCCCTAATATAATAAAGAAATTTCACTAAAAATGCAAATAGCGGTATTATTAAAATACAATGGTTTCTTATCTTGAAGGGAAAATTATTTTTAAAGGAGAACGGTTTTTGGTCATTGACGTTGGCGGTGTCGGATACCGCGTTTTTGTCGGCCCCGATGTTTTAAGAAAAGCGAAAGGCAAAGAACAATTTAAACTATGGACTCATCTTCATCTGCGCGAAGATGCCCAGGAACTCTACGGCTTTTTGGAATATGCCGAGCTGGAATTTTTCGAAACTTTGATCCAGATTTCGGGAATCGGCCCGAAATCGGCTCTCGGCGTGTTGAATGTCGCGCCGCTTGACACATTAAAGAGCGCCATCGCCACAGGCGACACTTCCTATCTTACGCAAGTTTCCGGCATCGGGAAAAAAATTGCCGAGAAAATTATTCTTGAGTTGAGGGATAAATTGGGCAAAATAGGTTTTGGAGGCGAAGAAAATATCTTTCTTAAAGATGAAGGAGACGTTTTGAAGGCTTTGCGTACGCTCGGTTATTCTTATCAGGAAGCGAGGGAGGCGATAAAACAGTTGCCGTCCAATATTATCGGCACGCAGGAGCGGGTGAAAGAGGCGTTAAGAATATCGGGAAAATCATGAACCTAGAAAAATTATTAAAGTTTGGGAGGAAGATTATCCCGAAAAAAGTTTTTAAAGCTTTTCAGCCCGTCTATCATTTGGTTTTAGCTTTCGTCGCCGCCCTAATATACCGTTTTCCTTCGCGGAAAATTTTTGTTTTGGGCGTCACGGGCACAAAAGGGAAGACGAGCACTATCGAGATTATTAACGCGATTCTCGCAGAAGCCAATTATAAAACAGCGCTTGCTTCGAGTTTGCGTTTTAAAATAGACAAAGAATCGGAGAAAAACGAATATAAAATGACAATGCCCGGCCGCTTTTTTCTGCAAAAATTTTTGCGCAAGGCGGTAAGAACCGGATGCCAATACGCGATTTTGGAAATGACCTCTGAAGGAGCCGTTCAGTATAGGCATAAATTTATCAAGCTGAACGCGATGCTTTTTACCAATTTGAGCCCCGAGCATATCGAATCACACGGGTCTTTTGAAAATTACAGAAGCGCAAAGCTTAAGCTTTTTAAAGCGCTCGAAAAATCGCGCGAAAAAAGAAGAATTATCGTGGTAAATGCCGATGATTCCAATGCGTCTTATTTTTTGAATTTTAACGTTGAAGAAAGAATAACATACGGCTTAAAAGATCTGAAGAGTTATAAAATAAAGAAAAGCGGAATGACGTTTGCTCTTGATAATACCGTTATTAACTCAAAGCTTTCCGGGGAATTCAATTTATACAATATTCTTGCCGCTATTGCTTTTGCTAAGTCTCAAAATATCGGAATGGGTACGATAAAATGGGCAATTGAGAAATTTTCCGGAATTGAAGGGAGAATGGAAGATATAGACGAAGGTCAGGATTTTAAAGTTATCGTAGATTATGCGCATACGCCCGATTCTTTGGAAAAAGTTTATGAAATATTTCAAAACTCCAGAAAAATTTGCGTGCTCGGTTCCGCCGGCGGAGGAAGGGATAAATGGAAACGGCCGAAAATGGGAAAAATCGCTTCAAAACATTGCGATGAAGTTATTTTGACGAACGAAGACCCTTATGACGAAGACCCCGAAAAAATAGTTCAGGATATCATTAAAGGGGTTTCAAGCGGCAGATATGAAATTATTTTAGACAGAAGAGAGGCGATAAAAAAAGCCTTTAAATATGCAAAGACCGGCGACGCGGTAATCATCACGGGGAAAGGCGCGGAGCCGTGGATAATGGGCCCGAAAGGAGACAAAATACGATGGGACGACCGGGAAGTTGCGCGGGAAGAGCTCCGACGTTTCATTTTAAAATAGATTAAAGAAAGTCGGAGCCCCGACTGCCGACGCTTTCGGTCGGGGCGTCGGGGTTGAAAAATGATGATAAAATATATGCCAAAAAAGAGAATTTTTATCGCCATCCAGATTCCCGAGGAATTGAAAAATATTTTAGAGAATCATCTTAAGCCGTTTTTGAATAATCGCAATCTGCGGATTTCCAAAAAAGAAGGCTGGCATATCACGCTTGTATTTTGCGGATATTTTGATGGTAAAGAGATAGAAGCGTTGATTGAAATCGTCAAAAATGTGGTTTCCGAATCCGGGTTTATGGAATTCGCGCCTCAAAGAATCCTGTTTGCCCCGCCTTTGCGGCCGCGGATGATTTGGCTGTCTTTTGACGCAGTCTTCCCAATTCGGAGAATTAAAAACCGGAATTGAAAACGCCATAATTTCCCGCCAAAAAGAAGGCTTATTTAAAAATTTCCGGCCAGAAAAACGCGAACCAAAGCCGCATCTCACCCTTGCCCGTTTTGAAGAAGGATATTTCGCCGAGATAAAGGAGTTTCTTTCAAAGAAGGCATTGATTTAACGAAAGAAACAAGCCTTTTTTAGTGAAAACATTGATATTATGGAAAGTCGTTTTTCAAGAAGCGGTGCCGAATATGAATTAATCGCGAGCTTTAGTTTATGTAAAAACTCTCAGTCTTTTTCGTAAGGCATCGTATTTGACAAGAAAGTTTTCATCTGCTATTATCTTTTTGACTTTGATTGTTTGAAAATTAAAGAAGGAGAAGGGTGTAATGAATAGCATCTTTGAAGGCAGACTGGTAGTCGCCAGGAATAAAGACGATATAATTCCTCTAATTATAGAAGAACTGGAAGTAATTCCTTCAAAATTGCTCAAATTTGTTTTTGAAAAAGGGTTCAGAATATATGTGCCCGCGCCTGGAGACAAATTATTTTTTATAAAACAGACTGACAGGCTGGGAGAGGGAAGACGTCTGACGGTAGAAAATCTGTTGAAACGTTGACATGTTTCATTCGATGATGACGCCATAATTCTTATAGGAAATAGATCTAAATTTATTAAAAATGGCTACCCCCTTTCAGTGGCTATTCATGAATTTGCTCACGCAATTGATTATTTTTAGGCGAATTACATCTTAAGATGCCTAGAGAAGAGTCGTTAGATTGGTATGCGGCTAAAAATATGTGGGAAAAATTTGCCGTGGCATTTGAAACATTCTGCCAATCTGAGCTCTTTTACAATAATGTCTACCAAACCCA